>NZ_JBHVPD010000017.1:0-112772 GCF_042887525.1 Kitasatospora sp. NPDC057936 | reverse complement strand
GGTCGGAGGGCCGCGGCGTCAGGGTGCGTGCATCGCAAGGCGGAGGAGGGAGTCCATGCGGTGGGGGCACCTCCCGGCCGGAGGCTGGGGGACATCGGCGACCGACGACAACGCAGCGAGGCGCGTGCCCTGGCGTCGCGGCACCCGGCCTGACCCGACAGACACGCCCTAAGGACGCCCGGCGGGTCGGCCAGGCCCGGGCCGCCGCCGGCGACCCACGTGGCGATGTCGGCGACGGCGTCCGCGTCGTTGACGAGGGCGAGCCAGACCGGGCGGCCGCCCGCGCGGCGGCCCTCGGCGGAGGGCTGGACGACCATCACGTCGGCCTGCTCGCACGCGTCCAGGCAGGTGGTCGGGCGGACGGTCGCCACGCCGTCCAACGCGGTGCGCAGGTGGACGAGTTGGGCGGCGTGGTCCACACCGGGGACCTTCGGTGTGCCGCAGCAGCAGCCCCGGCAGACCGTCACCGTGCAGCGCGCCGCGGCGCTCTCCTTCTTCCGTCCCTCGCGGCGGCTCACCGGCCGGCCCGGGCGCGGGTCCAGGCGGCCTCGCGCAGCAGCCGCAGGCCGTTGAGGCCGACGATGACGGTCGAGCCCTCGTGGCCGAGGACGCCGAGCGGCAGCGGGAGGGTGGCGACGAGGTCCCACACGACCAGGGCGGAGATGAACACCGAGGCGATCACCAGGTTCTGCACGACGAGGCCGCGGGCCCGCCGGGAGAGCGCCACCACGGCCGGGACGGTGGCGAGTTCGTCGCGCACGACCACCGCGTCCGCGGTCTCCAGCGCGAGGTCCGAGCCCGCCCGGCCCATCGCGACGCCGGTGTGGGCGGCGGCCAGCGCGGGCGCGTCGTTGACGCCGTCGCCGATCACCAGCACCTTGCGGCCCGCCGCCTCGCGCTCGCGGACGGCGGCCACCTTGTCCTGCGGCAGCAGCGCGGCGCGCACGTCGGTGATGCCGACCTCGGCGGCCACGTGGGCGGCGGCGCGCGGGTTGTCGCCGGTGAGCAGCATCGGCGTCCCGCCGGTGAGCGCGGCGAGGGCGGTGACGGTGGCGGCGGCGTCGGGGCGCAGCCGGTCGGCGATGCCGAGCACGCCCAGCGGGACGCCGTCGGCCTCGACCAGGACGGCGGTGCGGCCGGCCGCCTCCAGCTCCCCCGCGTGCACGTTGGCCTGGTCGATCTCCGGGCCGCTGCGTCCTTCGAGCAGACGGGCGGGTGCGGCGACGGCGACGATGCGGCCGTCGATGGTGGCGCTGACGCCGATGCCGGGGGTGGAGGTGAAGTCCTCGGCGGCGGGGAGGGCGAGGCCCCGGGCGCGGGCGGCGTCGACGACGGCGCGGGCGAGCGGGTGCTCGCTGGGGTGCTCGGCCGCGGCGGCGAGGGTGAGCAGCCCGTCCTCGGTGAGGCCGGAGCCGGTGAGCGGGCGGAGGTCGGTGACGCGCGGGGTGCCTTCGGTGAGGGTGCCGGTCTTGTCGAGTGCGACGGTGTCGCTCTGGCCGAGGCGCTCCATGACGACGGCGGACTTGACGAGCACGCCGTGGCGTCCGGCGTTGGCGATCGCGGAGAGCAGCGGAGGCATGGTGGCCAGCACGACGGCGCACGGCGAGGCGACGATCATGAACGTCATCGCGCGCAGCAGCGAGTCGGTGAGGGCCGCGCCGACGGCGAGCGGGACGGCGAAGACGGCGAGGGTCGCGAGGACCATGCCGATCGAGTAGCGCTGCTCGACCTTCTCGATGAAGAGCTGGGTGGGCGCCTTGGTCTCGGAGGCCTCCTCGACCATCTGCACGATCCGCGCGATCACCGAGTCGGAGGCGTCCCGGTCGACGCGGATCCGCAGGGCGCCGGTGCCGTTGAGGGTGCCGGCGAAGACCTCGTCGCCGGCGGCCTTGGCGACGGGCAGCGGCTCGCCGGTGATGGTGGCCTGGTCGACCTCGCTCGCACCGTCCAGGACCCGACCGTCGGCGCCGATCCGCTCGCCGGGCCGCACGAGGACGGTGTCGCCGACGGCGAGCGCCTCGGTGGGGACGCTCTCCTCGGCGCCGCCCGCGAGGAGCCGGGTGGCGGTGGCCGGGGCCAGGTCGAGCAGGCCGCGCACGGAGTCGGCGGTGCGGGCGGTGGCCAGGGCCTCCAGGGCGCCGGAGGTGGCGAAGATGACGATCAGCAGCGCGCCGTCCATGACCTGCCCGACGGCGGCGGCACCGAGGGCGGCGACGATCATCAGCAGGTCGACGTCGAGGGTCTTCTCGCGCAGCGCCCGGAGGCCGGCCCACGCGGGCTCCCAGCCGCCGGTGGCGTACGCGAGGGCGTAGAGCGGGCCCCAGGCCCAGGCAGGGGCGCCGGTGAGCTGGAGCGGCAGCGCGGTCAGGAACAGCACCGTCGCCGCGGCGGCCCACCGGGCCTCGGGCAGGGCGAAGACCCGGGTGCGGCGGCGGGGGGCGGCGTCCGGACGCGGCGGCGCGGCGGGCGCCGGGCGCTCGATCAGGGTGGCGGGCATGGCAGGCGGGGACCCTTCGGGCACGACAGGACAAGGGCAGGGCTGGGCCCTGGGCGTTTCCACGATACATGAACATATGAACGCTCCTTCATTCATGGCCTGTACGATGGTCCTCATGGGTCATGGAGCCGCCACCACCCGAACCGTCGAAGCCGCCGCCGAAGCCGTCCCGCGCACCCGCCTTGACGCCGACGGCGCCGCCCGCGTGGCCACCACCCTCCAGGCCCTCGCCACCCCGTCCCGCCTGCTGATCCTGTCCCGCCTGCGCGAGGGCCCCTGCGCCGCCACCGAACTCGCCACCGAGGTCGGCATGGAACAGTCCGCCTGCTCCCACCAGCTGCGCCTGCTGCGCAACCTCGGCCTCGTCACCGGCACCCGCCGGGGCCGCTCGGTGGTGTACGCGCTGTACGACAACCACGTCGCCGAACTGCTCGACCAGGCCGTCTACCACATCGAGCACCTGCGCCTGGGGCTCAGCGACGCGACGGACTGACCGGGCCACGACGGACCCCTCTGGACGCCCGGCCAAGATCGCTGGGACGATGGCCCGATGCTCTCCCCCCTCGCCCCCGATGCGCTGCTCCGCGGCGTCGCCGCCAACCGCGCCGCACCCTCGGACGTCCTTCTGCGGCTGCTGGCGCCGGAGGCGAAGCCCGCGCGCGTATACCTGTGCGAGAAGCGTCCGCTGCCGGACGACGTCGTCGAGGCCGCGCTCGCGCACCCGGAGCCGGGAGTCCGGCGGGCGATCGCCCGGAACCGGTACGTCTCGGTGGAGATCCGCAGTCGGCTGGTGCACGACCCGCTCGCCTACGTGCGCGCCGCGCTGGCCGCCGGACCACGTCCGCGGTTCCCCCGCGTCGCGCCGCTGCCCGACGAGGCGCTGGCCGCCCTGCTCTCCGCGGAGGACGAGCCCGGCCGGGACGCGCTCCTCACCGCGGACGAGATCCGGCAGGAGCTGGAATTCTCCTTCCAGGTGCCGACGGCATTCTCCCTCCGTACGGTCGACCACCCCCACCCCCGGCTCAGGGCCCACGCCGCCCGCAGTTGGCAGCACCTCACCCCCGCCCAGCGCGAAGCCCTGCTCGCGGATCCGGACGAGACCGTCCGCGACCAGGCCCGGCGCGAGGCCCGCCGCCTCGACCCCGCCGCCCTCGAAGAGGTCTTCCACCGCCCGGGCCTGAGCGAGCGCGACCGCTACACCATGCTCTGGTTGTACGCGGTCACCGACGCCATCGCCGAACACTGCTTCACCGAGGAGCCCGGCTACCTGCCCGCGCTCGCGGCCAGCCCGTACACCCCTGCCCACGTCGTCGCCCGGCTCGCCCGCCACCCCGATCCGGCACTGCGCCGGCGCGTCGCCGGACGGGCCGACCTGGACGCCGGGTCGCTCGCGGAACTCGCGGCGGACCCGGACCCCTCCGTCCGCTCCCGGGCACTCGCGCACCCGCTCCCCCGCACTCGGGCGCAGGCCTCCGTCATCCACGGCGTCCTCGCCGACGACCCCGCGGACCTCGGCCCGATCGGCGCGGGATCCGAGGCCGAGCCGGACTGGTACCTCGCCGGCGCCGTCTCCGAACTCCCGTCGCTGCGCCGGGCCGCCGCCACCTGGCCCGGCCTGCCCGCGCACCTCGTCGACCGGCTCGCGGACGACCCCGACGCCGGGGTGCGGCACCTGCTGGCCTACCACCACCCGCTCGCCCCGCCCGGGACCGTCCTCGCCGCGTTCCTCGCGAGCCCAGAGCAGCGCGAGTACCTGCGGACGCTACCCACCCTGCCCCGCACGGGACTTCAGCACCTCCTCACCCACGAGGACCCCGAGGTCCGCGCCCTGGCCGCCGCCGACCCCACCCTCGACCACCCGCCCGTCGAGCTCCTCACCGACCCCGACGAGCGAGTCCGCCGGGCCGCCGCCACCAACCCGCTGCTCCCGCCCGACGTGGTCGACGCCCTCCTCGCCGACCCCGCGCTCGCCGAGGCCGCCGCGGCCAACCCGGCGCTGACCGGGGCCCGGCTGCACGGGCTCCTCGACCTCGCCGGGCTGCCGTAACCGGGCTGCCGCTGCCGGATTGCCGCAGCCGGGTTGTCAGAGGCGCGCTGTCAGAGGCGGATTGTCAGAGGCGGGGTGCATGATCGGGGCGTCCGACCACGACAGGGAGCACGCCATGCCGATCACCAACGACCAGGTCCTCCAGTACTCGTTCCTGCCCGGGTTGTACCGGGACGACTACTTCCCCGACGCCGTCGTCGACCAGGGGTGCGCCATCCTGCGGCGGCTGTGCGAGCGGATCGAGGCCGAGCGGCCGGGTGACCTCGACGCGCTGTACGGCCTCACCGCTGGCGCCACCGAGGAGTTCAACGTCCTCCAGGAGGCGTTCGAGGCCGCCGGCAGCGAGATCGAGACGGTCGCCCGCGAGGAGATCGCCGAGGACTTCTGGTTCATCGCGAACGCCTACGGGTTCCCGGAGGCCGACGCCGAGAAGCTGATCTCCGGGCGGGACTGGTAGGAGTCGAGGAAGCGCACCATGTGCAGCTTCGTCACGGCCCGGCCGCCGACCACGACGGCCCCCGGCTCCCGGCCCCACACCTCGAAGCCGCACGAGGTGTAGAGCCGGAGCGCCGCCTCGTTCCCCTCGGAGACCGTCAGCAGCACCTGCTGCAACCCCTCTCGAGCAGCGGCCAGTTCGAGCGTCCGCGCGACCAGCGCCCGGCCGACGCCCCGGCCGCCCGCCGCGGGGGCCACGGCCATGCCGAACAGCGTCGCCTTGTGCCGCTCCTGGCTCCGGGCGCGCAGCCTGAGGCCCGCCGTGCCGATCAGCCAGCCGTCCGCGGCGAACGCGCCGAGCACCGCGCCCTCCGCCAGCCGGCGGACGGACACCGCGAGCGGCTTCGCGCACTCCTCCGCGTGACTCGACGTGAAGGCCTCGGGCGTCTCCCGGAGAGCCTCCAGACGGAAGGTGCGGTACACCTCCGCGTCGCCCGCGCCCAGCCGGCGGATGGACACCCCGTCGGGGTCAGAGACGGACACGCGTGCACCTCGTCACGTACGGCATCGCGATCTCCTCGTGGCCCGCGAGGTCGGGGTGGGTGTCGAGGAGGTGCTCGACGTCCGCGAGGAGGCGGGTGCGCTCGGCCTCGGGGAGCGTGATGACGTAGCTGCGCGAGGCGACCATGTCGAGGATCCCGGCCCTCGTCGTCACGTGCTCCCAGCGGATCTCCAGCCGCTCGGGGGCGCCGAAGGGGGCGGGGACGACGGGCTTGGTGTCGATCGTCTGCTTCGCCGAGCGGTGCATCAGGGCGCCGAGTTCGGCGGCCCACGGCTCGGACTCGTCGCGGACGTTCCAGATCAGGGAGAGCGTGCCGCCGGGGGCGAGGACGCGGGCGATCTCCGGGACGGCGGTGCCCTGGTCGAACCAGTGCCAGGCCTGCGCGACCACCACCGCGTCCACGCTGCCGTCCGGCAGCGGGATCCGCTCGGCCGAGCCGCCCCGCACGGCCGCCTTCGGTACGGCCGCCGCGAGCTGGTCGCGCATCGCGCCGTCCGGCTCGACGGCGACGACGTCCAGGCCCGCGTCCACCAGCAGGCGGGTCAGCTTGCCGGTGCCCGCGCCGAGGTCGAGCACCCGGCGGGCCTCGCGCGGCACGGCCGAGCCGATCAGCGCCAGCGGGTAGCCGGGCCGCCCCTGCTGGTACGCGCCGGCCGCGGCGCCGAACGAGCGGGCCCGCAGCTTGCCGGACCAGCGACGGGTGGCGCCCTGGCGGGTCATCCCGCAGGCGCGACCGATCTCCTCCCAGGTCGCGTGGCGGCCGCGGCGCAGCTCGTCGATGACCGCCGTGCGGCGATCCTCCAGGACGGTGATCA
This sequence comes from Kitasatospora sp. NPDC057936, assembly GCF_042887525.1. Lineage (NCBI taxonomy): Bacteria > Bacillati > Actinomycetota > Actinomycetes > Kitasatosporales > Streptomycetaceae > Kitasatospora > Kitasatospora sp. NPDC057936. The sequence goes on along the minus strand of NZ_JBHVPD010000017.1, from coordinate 106,416 downwards.
CTTCGGAGAGCCGGTGCAGGCCGGCGAGGCCGCCTTCGCCGGCGACGTCGGCGGCGATGCGGTGAGCAAGATCATCGATAGTCACGGCCCGCACTGTAGGGCCGCTCCACACCGGGCGTCAACACTCATTGCTCGTTACGCAACACATGTTGCCCGGGAGCCTCTCGCGCCCTGGAAACAAACAGTGGGGAAACTCGGCCCTCTCTTCACACTTCTCCCATAACCTGTCGCGCAGCAGCCCGACTTGAGGAGATGTGACATGAACTCACGTGCAAGGAAGGCCCGTTGGGCCACCGCCCTGGCCACGACCGTGGCGCTCCTGGCCGGCGGCGCCGGCACCGCGCTCGCGGACGGGACGGCCACGACCCCGGTGACCACCGTCCCCGTCGGCACGGTGGTGACCGGCGTCGTGGTCAGCCCGGACGGCAGCAGGGCGTACGTCACGGCCGACGGCAAGCTCAAGGTGGTCGACACCGCGGCCGGCGCCGTCACCGCCGAGATCCCCCTGGGCGGCCTCGACTACACCTCCGACAAATCGGCGATCAGCCCCGACGGCACCCGGGTGTACGCGGTCAGCGGCCTCGTCCTGTACGTCGTCGACACCACGACGAACACCGTCGTCACCACCGTCCCCCTGCCCCCGGAGATCCGGCCGGACACCTGGAAGGACGGCGGCGCCTACCAGGTCGCCATCGGCACGGACGGCGGCACGGTCCTCGTCGCCCAGGACGGGCCGAGCGGGTACCTGCGGCCGGGGCAGCCGCCGACCCGGACGCCCGGCCGGGTGCTCACCTTCGCCACCGCGCAGGGCGCGTTCACCGGCGAGGTGCCGATGCCCGACGGCTACGTGCGCCGGATCGCCGTCCGGCCCGGCGGCACCGACGCCTACGTCAGCTCCGGCACCGGCCTCGTGCACCTGGACCTCTCGACCGGCACCCCGACCGCCGTCGGCACCGTGGCGAACCTCCCGGCCCAGGTGATCTACGCGACCTACACCAAGGACGGCACCCACCTGATCGTCACCGACAGCGACCCCGGCGACCCCCGCCTGGCCCACCCCGTCGACACCGACAGCGACACCGCGACGGCCCCGGTCACGCTCACGCCCGACTTCTCCACCGGCGGCGCGCCGTCCACCGCCCCGGCCGGCGGCCTCCTGCGCCGCGCCGCGTACGACCAGACCACGAAGCGGCTCTCCCTGGTGGCCTTCGACTCCACCGCCGACTACGCCGCCGTGCCCGGCGAGACGGTCCCCACCGACGCCGACTTCAGCTACGGAATGACCGTCAGCTCCGATAACCACACCGTCTACCTGCTGGCCCACCGCCCCGGAGTGCAGGGCGTCTTCCTGGAGGTCCTCCCCCGCTGAACAACCCTCAGCCGAGAACCCGCACCACATCCGGCCGGACGCCGTCGCGAGGCACCTCCTCGCGGCGGCGTCTTCGCGTGCGCACGCGACACCTCACTCTTTCGAGTGGGACCGCTCCGGCACTTTTGACCCTCGATAGCACGAACTCCGGTCCCCCGGAAGCCACTTCGCGCAGAAACCCTCCGCATGGGCGAATCCCGGGCGGGTTGCCGGTGCGAGCGCCCCGGGGCGAGAAACCTGGTGCGGGCGCCGGCCCCGGCGGGACGGGGGCCGGACCGGGCACCAGCGGTCGCGCACCCGTGCGACATGTCTGACATGTCCGGCAAGATCGCACAAGTCAGCACTGCCACAGTAATTTTGAGTTTCATTCAGAAATGTCGAGACCCGGCTATGCTGCCTCGGACCACCGCCCCCGACCCCCTTCCGATGTCCCCTTCCGACCGTTTGAGGATGCTGATGCTTCGACCCGGATCGTCCCCCGGCAGACGGCCCACCGCGCCCCCGCCCGGGTGGCTGCTGCCCATGGCCGTGCTCGCCGCCGCCGCGGTGGCCGCCGTGGCGATCGCGGTCTCCGGCGCCCGCCCCGAGGTGATCTGGAGCGGCATCGCCGCCACGGCCGCGGTGGCCCTGGTGGCCGCCGAGGCGGGCCGCCGGGGCCGGGCGCTGTCCCTCCTGCGCCGCGAACACGCCCGCCAGACGGACGAGTTGCGCCAGAAGATGCTCCGGCAGGACGCCACCATGGTCGCCCTCTCCCGGCAGGAGCTGCCCGCCGCGCTGGCCCGCCTCCAGGCGACCAACTCGGTCGACACGGCGATGCACGCCTACGAGTCCAGGGACCCGATGCTCAGCCCCGAGTACCGGGCCGCCCGGGACGAGCTGCTGCACCGCGTCCTGCGGGCCGTCGACGAGGAGACCGCCCAGCGCGAGGCCTCCCAGCGCGCCTTCGTGAACATCGCCCGACGCGTCCAGGCGATCATCCACCGCCAGGCCCGCGACCTGCGCGAGATGGAGGACCGGCACGGCAACGACCCGGCCGTCTTCGACGACCTGCTGCGCCTGGACCACGGCAACGCCCTGACCGGCCGCCTCGCCGACTCCATCGCCGTCCTCGCCGGCGCCCGCCCCGGCCGCCAGTGGAGCCGCCCGGTCGCGCTCTACAGCGTGCTGCGCGGCGGCATGTCGCGCATCCTGGAGTACCAGCGCGTCTCGCTGCACCCCACCCCCGAGGTCGCCGTCATCGGCCCCGGCGTCGAACCGCTCATCCACGCGGTCGCCGAGCTCCTCGACAACGCGACCCGCTACTCCCCGCCGCACACCCACGTGCACCTCACCGCCTCCGAGGTGCAGACCGGGATAGCGGTCGAGATCGAGGACGGCGGCCTCGGCCTCAGCGAGGACGGCTACGCCCGCGCCGAGGAGGTCCTGCGGCACGCGCAGGGCGAGTTCGACCTCAACGACCTCGGCGAGACCCCGCGCCTCGGCCTGGCCGTCGTCGGGCGGCTGTGCCGCGCGTACGGCTTCCAGGTCACGCTGCGCCCGTCCGCGTACGGCGGCATCCGCGCGGTGCTGGTCGTGCCGCGCGAGCTGATCACCACCGCGCCGGCCACCGGTCGCGCGCACGGCATCGGCTCCATCTCCGGCCCGCGCCCGCTGCCGGCCAACCAGCCGCGGTCCAAGTCCTCGTCGCGGCCGTGGGGTCCGCCGCCGCTGTCGGTCAACAGCCCGGCCTTCGCCAACTCCCCGTGGGCCGGCACCGGTCCGATGCCCAACGGCCCGGTCCCGTCCGGTCCGGTGTCCTCCGCCCCGATGACATCGGGCCACGTGCCGGCCGGACCGATACGGGCGAACGGGCACGGGCCCGGACCGATGGCCGACCTGCCGGTGGTGACCGAACGCGGCGCCAACGGGCTGCCCCAGCGCCGGCGCCACCGCCAGACGCTCGGCCGCACCGGCTACCCGGCGCCCGCGCGGGACACCGCGGGACCGGCCCCGCAGCCCAAGGAGACGGCCAAGGAGCCGGTGCAGCCCGGCATCTGGCTCACCGCCTTCCTGGAGGGCATCAACGGCGAGGCGTCGCCCCCCGGTTCGGGCGAGCGCCCCGGCGGAGCCGACCAGACCAGAGACAACACGGCAGGGAAAGGCGAGCAGTGATTCAGCAGCGCACCAACATGGACTGGATGCTCAAGGACCTGGCGCTGAGCGTCCCGTACGCCCGGCACGTGATCGTCCTGTCCTCGGACGGCCTGCGGATGGCCCAGTACGGCACCGACCCGGACGCCGCCGACCGTCTCGCGGCGGCCTGCGCCGGCCTGCAGAGCCTGGCGACGGCGGTGGCGCACGAGTTCCCGCACGGGGACGGCGGGATGCGGATGGTCGTGATCGAGGTGAGCGGCGGCTTCTTCTACATGATGGCGGCGGGCTCGCGCGCGTACCTCGCCGTGCTCGCCGACGAGGGCGTCGACGCCGGGCTGGTGAGCTCGCAGATGCGCGACCTCGTCGCCCGGATCGGCGAGCACCTGACCACGCCGCCGCGCAAGGGCGAGCAGGTCGCATGAGCGAGCGAAAGGTGGACTCATGACTGACCCCGGCCCCGGCGGGCGCCGGGACGACGACGACCCGGAGCGCCTGTACGTCATCACGGGCGGGCGCAGCGGGCCGGCCGGGCCGACCCCGTTCGACCTGGTCACCCTGATCGTCACCCGCAGGGACCCGCGGCCCGGCATGCAGCCCGAGCACGCGGCGATCCTGCGGCTGTGCACCTCACCCCTGTCCGTCGCCGAGATCTCCGCCTACCTGCGGCTGCCGACGAGCGTGGTGACCGTGCTGCTGGCGGACCTGCTCGACGACGAGCTGATCGAGGCCCGCGCCGCCGTACCCCCGGCGGACTTCCCCGACCGTGCCCTCCTGGAGGCGGTGATCCATGGACTACAGCGACTCTGACACGCTGGTCGGGCCGGCGGCCTCGGACCTGCTGCCGGCCTCCGCGACCTCGGCGGTCAAGGTCGTGATCGTCGGAGGTTTCGGGGTCGGCAAGACGACCCTGGTCGGTTCGGTGAGCGAGATCCGTCCGCTCACCACCGAGGAGACGATGACCCAGGAGGGCGAGGGCGTCGACGACGTCGCCGGGGTCGAGCGCAAGACCGAGACGACCGTCGCGATGGACTTCGGCCGGATCAGCATCAGCGACGAACTGGTGCTGTACGTGTTCGGCACCCCCGGGCAGGAGCGGTTCTGGTTCCTGTGGAACGGCCTGTTCGAGGGCGCGCTCGGCGCGGTGGTGCTGGTCGACACCCGTCGGCTGGAGGTCAGCTTCGAGGTGATCGGGCGGCTGGAGGACCGGGGCGTGCCGTTCGTCGTCGCGATCAACGGCTTCCCGGACTCGCCCGCGCACCCGGTCGAGGAGCTGCGGGCCGCCCTCGACCTGCCGCGGGACGTGCCGATCGTCACCTGCGACGCCCGGCGGCGCGAATCCTGCCGGGACGTCCTCATGGCCCTGATGCGCTACCTGTACGACTGCGCCGCGAAGCGGGCGTGAGCCGCCGCCCCGTCCGGTCCGGCCCCTCCCCCGCCCGCCCGGCCGTTCCACCTTCCCTGTCCGTTCCGATCCCGTCCGATCCCGGAGACCCTGTGACAACTCCGCACTCCGACAGTGCACTTCCCGACGATCTCGCGGTGGCCCCGCCGCCCGGCTGCCCCGCGCACGGCCGCCCCGAGATCGGCCCGATCGGCCCGAACGGCGTGCGACGCCTGTACGGGCCCGAGGCCGAGGCCGACCCGTGGGCGGTGTACGAGAAGCTCCGCGCCGAGCACGGCGACGTGGCGCCGGTGCTGCTGTACGGCGACGTGCCGGCCTGGCTGATCCTCGGCCACGCGGCGAACCTCACGGCGATGCGCACGCCCTCGCTCTTCTCGCGCGACTCACGGCTGTGGACGAAGTTCAAGGACGGGACGGTCGGCGCGGACTCGCCGCTCATGCCGGTCGTCGCGTGGCAGCCGCTGTGCGTGTTCGCGGACGGCGAGGAGCACCGGCGCCTGCGCGGTGCCCTCAACGACGGGCTCGGCGGCTTCGACCACCGGGGCATCCGCCGGCACGTCATCGGCTTCGTCGACGCCATGGTGCGGGACTTCGGGCGCACCGGGCACGCCGAGCTGGTCAGCCAGTTCGCCGAACACCTGCCGATGCTGGTCCTGACGCAGCTGCTCGGCATGCCCCGCGAGTACGGTCCGCGCCTGGTCGACGCGGCGCGCGACCTCATGCGGGGCACCGCGACGGCGATCGAGAGCAACGAGTACGTCGTCGCGAGCCTGCGCCGGGCCATCGAGCGCAAGCGCGTCGAGCCGGGCGACGACCTGGTCACCTCGCTCATGCGGCACCCGGCCGGGCTCACCGACGACGAGGTCCTGGAGCACCTGCGGGTCGTGCTGCTGGCGGCCAACGAGACCACCGTCAACCTGATCGCCGACACGCTGAAGATGGTCCTCACCGACCCGCGCTTCCGCGCCAGCCTGTCCGGCGGACACATGACCCTCGCGGAGGCGCTCGACCAGGTGCTGTGGGACTCCCCGCCGATGATCCTGGTGGCCGGCCGGTGGGCCACCGGGGACACCGAGCTCGGCGGGCAGCAGATCGAGGCGGGCGACCTGCTCCTCCTCGGGCTCGCGGCGGGCAACTTCGACCCGGTCGTCCGGCCCGACCGGAACGCGCCGCTGCACGGCAACCGCTCCCACCTGTCCTTCGGCAGCGGCCCGCACGAGTGCCCCGGCCAGGACATCGGCCGCGCCATCGCCGAGACCAGCATCGACCACCTGCTCACCCGGCTGCCGGACCTGCGGCTCGCCGAGGAGGAGAAGGACCTGGACTACACGTCGGCGTGGCTGGCCCGCCACCTCGTCGAACTCCCGGTCGAGTTCACGCCGGTGATCCTGGAGGAGGCGCCGGCTCCCGAGCCGGAGCCGACGCCCGAGGTGGAGGTCGAGGCCCTCGCCCCTGAGCCGCCCGTCGCAGCGGAACCGGTGGCCGTCACCATCCCGCACCAGCGCGGCGGTTGGTGGAGCAGGCTGACGGCGTTCATCCGCCGCTGACCTCCGCCGCCGATGCCTCTGCCCCCGGCCCGCCACCGGGGGCAGAGGCATCGGCGGCGTCTCCCCCCACGGGCGACTTCGCGCCTGCGTGCCTGCGACCCCGACCGCGTGACGGGCCGGGGCGCGGACCGGGCGACCGGACAGCGCCCTCAGTCGTCCCAGGCGTCCGCGCGGGAGCGTTCCAGGGTGAACGTGTCGACCGGGGTGAGGTCGCCGTGCGGGCCGTCGAAGGTGTAGTAGGTGACCTTCATCCGGGTGCGGCCGCCGCGGCGGTCGCCCGGGTCGACGTCGAAGGCCGCGAAGCCGTGGGTGTGTTCGCGGTCCTGGACGGCGGCCCACGGGGCGTCCTCCGTCACCCAGACCGACTCGCGGTACGGGGCGCCCGGGGCCGGTTTGGGCTCCAGTGCGACGACGACGCGGCCCTGCTTCGTCTCGAACAGGTCGTCCTGGGTGGTCGCGGCGTTCCCGCCGGCGCCGATGACCATGTGGACGGTGCCGTGGTCGGTGTCGGCGAAGTCGGGGTCCGTCCCGGACGGGACCGGTGTGCGGACGTCGTTGGGGAGCGTCCCGCGGACGGGGTGGGAGCGCTCGTAGTAGTGCTCGTGGCCGCTCACCACCAGGTCCACGCCGTACTCGTCGAACAGCGGGCCCCAGGCCTCGCGGATGCCGAGGTCGCTGCCGCTGCCGTGCTTGGACGTCGAGATCATCGGGTGGTGCATGCAGACGACGATCCAGTCGATCGCCCGGCTGTTCCTGGCGGCCCGCAACTCGCGTTCCAGCCAGCGCTCCTGGGCGCCGCCCGAGTAGCCGCGCAGGTAGATCTCGCTGCTGTTCTGGATGGCGACGTCCTCGTTGGCGAGGCTGATGAAGCGCACCGCGCCGACCGTGAACGCGTACCACATGCCGGCCGTCTCCTCGTCGGCGGAGGCGGCGGACTCGGGCAGGTCGAAGTACGTCTGGTAGCCGAGGGCGCCGATCGGGCCGTTCCCGCTCTCCGTCTCGTGGTTCCCGGCGCACGGCATCCACGGGCGCAGCCGGGTGGAGCGGCTGTTGGAGATGAACCAGTCCGCCCACGTCCCGGTGCGGCTCTGGCCGTGCCGGCCGCTGTAGGAGGCGTAGCAGAGGTCGCCGTTGACGAGGTTGAACAGCGGGCCGACGCGTTCGACGGCGGCGACGATGTCGGCGGAGGCCGGGGATCCGATCTGGCTGCTGGTGTACACCGGGTACTTGCCGAGCGGGGAGGGGACGCCGTCGGGGAACTCGACCTTGCGGCGGAGGTTGGGCGTGCCCTGGTCGCCGAAGCTGGTGAAGGTGAAGGCGGCCCGGCCGCGCGGCGCGGTCGTGAAGGACCCCGTCTCGGGGTTGGCGCCGTCGTGTCCGGCGGCGTACAGGTACGTGGTCGCGGCCCGCAGCCCGGTGAGGCGGGCGTGGTGGACGTACACCTCGTCCTTGGAGAGCGCGTCCCGGTAGGTGCGCGTCTCGGCCTCGACGACGCGTCCGAGTCCGCCGTCCGGCGAGCCGACCCGCACGTGGGGGCGGCGGACGGACTGCGGGGTGATCCAGGAGACGGTCATCTCGCCGGAGGGGTCGTTGCCGAACTGGAGGTGGATCCCGCTCACGCTCGGCGCCCCGAGCCGGTGCGGGGTGGACTGCAGGAGCGGCGTGGGCGCCGCCGTGGCGGACGTCGGCGCGGCGAGGCCCGCGACGAGTGCGGCCCCGGCCGCCGACGATCCCTTGAGTAACTGTCTGCGTGCGATGCTCACGGACTCCCCCTGTGTCACCCGGGCCATTGGTGTCGCAGAACTTTACTCGCATGTTCATGTCATGGCGATGGTGTGAGCCCGCCCGATTCACGGCGGCCGGCCGGAGGGCCCCGCGGATCCGCCGGTAGCCTTGATCGCCTCATCAGGCACGGAGAGCGGGAGAACGAGTGGTCAGGTCGGCGCTGAAGTGGATCGACGGGACCGATTTCGGCTACTACGCCCTGTGCCCGGAGCCGTACGTCGCCTCGTGGGACGGCACCGAGGCCGTGAACGCTTTCGGCGACTACGTCTCGCGGGTCGACCTGCCGGGCCACGGCGACGTGTTGGTCCTGGGCGGGGAGCCGCTCCCCGCGACCTACTTCGCCGAGCACCTGACGTTCGCCCGCTGGTACACGGCCGAGGACGACCTCGGGCTGGCGCGCGCGGTGGAGCGGGCGATGGACTCGGACGGCTGGGAGGACGCCTGCGAGGTTTCGCTCGACGGGGACTACCGGCTCGTGGACTGCCTGGTGGCCGGCGAGGACGTCACCGAGGCCGACTCGATCCGGGTGCACCTTCCCGAGGGCCGCTACGTGGTCCGGTCGCTGTTCCTCGACGTCTCGCCCGAGGAGCAGTTCATGCTGGAGCGGCTGGTCAGGCTCTGACCCCGGCTCCGCCGGCGGCCTCCGCCAGGGCCTCGCGCAGCTGTAGGACCGTCGGGGCGCCGGTGACTCCGCCCTCCGGCGTGCGGTAGAGCCGGCCGGCGACGGACACCGGGGCGCCCGGCCGGCGTCACGGCTTGCGGGCCACGCCCGCGTAGGCCGACACCTCGTGGTCCGCGAGGGCGGGCTCGTCGTCGAGCTCGGGGCGCCAGCGGTTGATCAGGGTCACGCCGGGGTCGTCGAGCTCCAGGCCGTCGAAGAAGCGCTCCACGCCGGCGCGCGTGCGCAGGTGGTTCTCTATGCCGGCCTCGGAGTACCGCTTCGAACCGATGGCCACCAGCTCGGGGATCGTGTCGGCGGTGCCGGCGGTGAGGGCGAGGAAGCTGCCGGACGGGAGGGCGTCGAGGAGCTTGCGGACGGGCGGGTGCGCCGCCTCGTCGGAGAGGAAGTGCACGAGGTTGACGAGCATCAGGGCGATCGGCCGGTCGAAGTCGAGCGTGCCGGCGACCGCCGGGTCGGCCAGGAAGTGCTCCGGGTCGCGGAAGTCGCCCTCGACGTAGGCGGTGCGGCCCTCGGGCGCGCTGGTGAGCAGGGCCCGGGAGTGGGCGAGCACGATCGGGTCGTTGTCGACGTAGACGATGCGGCTGGTCGGGTCGACGGACTGGGCGACCTCGTGCAGGTTGGGCCCGGTGGGGATGCCGGTGCCGACGTCGAGGAACTGGCGCACGCCGTGGGTTTCGGCGAGGTGGCGGGTCATCCGGTGCATGACGGCCCGGGCCGCGCGGGTGGCGGTGCGCGAACCGGGCCACTCGGTGAGGATGCGGTCGCCGACCTCGCGGTCCACCGGGAAGTTGGTCTTGCCGCCGAGCAGGTAGTCGTAGACCCGGGCGGGGTGGGCGCGGTCGGTGCGCAGGTCCAACGAGGGCAGCGGCTCCGCCGGCTGCTCCGACGCCCGCAGGCCGAGCCAGTCGCCGGATTCGTCGCGCTGTGCCATGGTTCCTCCCGGGATGACCTCTTCGGCCGTTTCGGTTGCGGAAGATGACCGAACGTCAGCCGGCTTCGGACTGTACACGACCACCTGCGGTGCGGGGGCGGGAGTTCCGGATCGCGGCGGTGAACGCGGGAACGCGCAGGACGGTGAAGGTCGCGAGCAGCGGCCCGAGCGAGCAGAGCGTGACGTAGAAGGGGATCACGCCGAGGCGGTGGTGGCCGTTGAGCCACTCGGCGAGCAGCGGGAAGGTGCCGCCGAACGCCGCGATGGTGGCCGCGTTGACGACGCCGACGCCGACGGCCCGCACGGCGGTCGGGAACAGCATGCCGGTGAAGACGTTGAGCGTGCCGAGCTGGGTGGCGACGAGCATCCCCAGGACGACGGCCACGAGTTGGAAGGACAGCCAGCCGTGCCGCATGGCGGCGAGCAGCGGCAGCACGAGCACGACGGTGAGGGCGAAGGCGGTCCGCATGACCGGCAACAGGCCCACCCGGTCGGCGAGTACGCCCCCGAGCAGCATGGTGGCGAGGACGACGGCGAGGACGACCGTCATGAAGGAGGCCGCCTCCTCCTTGCCGATGACGCCGTAGGCCGCGGCGTACTGCGGCAGGTAGACCAGCGCGAAGTAGTAGCCGATCGTGCCGCCGAGGGTGTGCAGGAAGACGGTGAGCACGGCCCAACGGTGGCGGCTCACCGTGTCGAGGAACCCGGGGCGTCCGCTCTCCCCGCCGGCCCGGCCGCGGTGGAACTCCTCGCTCTCCGGCGCGGCCCGCCGCACCCACACGGCGGCGAGGCCGAGCACGGCCGCGACGACGAAGCCCCAGCGCCAACCGCCGTGCTTCAGCCCCTCCTTGCCGAGGGTGTGGAGCAGCACGGCCAGGACGCCGTACGAGATCAGCGAGCCGATGATGATGCCGCCGTACGACACCGAGCTGAACGCGAACCGGTGGCGCGGCGGCGCGGTCTCCGTCACGTACGCGGCGACGGTGGGCGTCTCGCCGCCGAAGGCGAGCCCCTGGACGACGCGCGCGGCGACGGCGAGGACGGCCGCCCATACACCGATGGTCTGCTGTCCGGGCAGGAGCGCGATCCCGAGGCTGGCGGCGGCGATCACCGACATGCTGAGCGTGAGGCCGAAGCGCCGCCCGCGGCCGTCGCTCAGCCGGCCGATGAGGAACGAGCCGACCGGCCGCGCCACGAAGCCGACCGCGAAACCGACGTACGCCGCGAGCAGCCCGCTCACGCCGCCCTTGCCGTGGCCGAAGAGGTCCGCCGCGAAGTACGGCGCGAGGACGGCGTACACGTTCCAGTCGAAGGACTCGACCACCGATCCGACGGTGGCGGCGGCCAGTTGACGCCGCCGTCCGCCCGCGGCCGGTGCGGGGTCGCGCAGCGGCAGGGCTGCGGTCTGATCTGTCATGGCCACAGCGTCCCACTGATCGACAAGGCTGTGAATGGAGTTCGCGACAACCGGCGCGGCGCCCTCCCGGCCGCATGCGAACGGTGGCGGGCCGCACTTCGTCGCCCTTTGTCCGGCTTCTGCCGCGGACCCGGGGGCGGGAAGGACCCTCCCCGTACGATCGATGTCGCAGGCGAATGATATGTGTGTGCGCGTGAAGAACCTCCGTCCCTCGCGACGCGCCACCCTGCCCGTGGCCGTCACCGCCGCCCTCGGTGCGGCACTCCTCGCCGGCTGCACGAGCTCGGGCGGCGGCACCACCGCCGCCTCCGGCACGCCCTCACCCAGCGCCACCACCGCGGCGACGCCGACCGCCACGCCGACCCCGACGCCCAGGCCCACCGGCGCCGCCGACCCGGCGCTCAAGGCGTTCTACGGCCAGCAACTCGCCTGGGCGGCCTGCCCGCCGGACCCGAAAACCGGCACGACGGACGACTCCGCCCTGCAGTGCACCACCCTCAAGGTGCCGCTCGACTACGCCAACCCGGCCACCGGCACGCTCGACGTCGCCGTCGTCCGCGACCCCGCCGGCAAGCCCGACCAGCGCGTCGGCTCGCTGCTCCTCAACCCCGGCGGCCCGGGCGGCTCCGGGGTGAACATGGTCAAGGCCGGTGCCAAGCAGTCCAAGGGCACCACGCTGCACGACCGCTTCGACATGGTCGGCTTCGACCCCCGCGGCGCCGGCGCCACCAGCCCGATCAACTGCCTGGACGACCACGCCCGCGACGGCTGGCTCACCACCGACCAGCCCGGCGACGACCACGGCAAGGCGCTCGCCGACGCCTGCCAGGCGAAGTACGCGAGCGTCCTGCCGTACGTCGGCACCCGCAACACCGCCCGCGACATGGACGTCCTGCGCGCGGCCCTCGGCGACCAGAAGCTCAACTACCTGGGCATGTCCTACGGCACCTACCTCGGCTCGCTCTACGCCGAGGAGTTCCCGGACCGCGTCGGCCACCTGGTGCTCGACGGCGCCACCTCGCCGTCCACCAGCCTCGTGCAGCACAACGTCGAGCAGCAGGCCGGCTTCGAGCGCGCCCTCAAGGCCTTCGCCGCCGACTGCGCCGGCAAGGACGGCTGCCCGCTCGGCCAGGACCCCGACCGGGCCCCGCAGAAGCTCGCCGACTTCCTCGACGGCCTCAAGGACAAGCCGCTCACCACCTCCGACGGCCGCACCCTCACCGCCACGGCCGCCTGGAACGGCGTGCTCGACAACCTGTACGGCGGCGAGCGGGACTGGAAGCCGCTGCGCGAGATCATCAAGGCCGCGATGCGCGGCAAGGGCGACTACCTCTACCAGCTCGCCGACGGCGCCTCCGGCCGCGACAAGGACGGGCACTACAAGGCCTCGGCCGACGCGTACACCGCGATCCACTGCGCCGACGGCGCGACGAACACCCCGCCCGCCGACCAGCTCCAGGCCGCGCTCGCCGACCTCGCGACCAAGGCGCCGCTGGTCAGCAAGCACAACCCGGCGGCCGCCCTGTTCGACCCGGACTGCCGCACCTGGCCGGCCGCCTCCGCCGAGAAGCCGCACGCGGTCAAGTCGGCCGCCACCAACCCGATCGTCGTCGTCGGCTCCACCGGCGACCCGGCCACGCCGTACGCGTGGGCGGAGAAGCTCACCTCCGAGCTGGGCAACGCCGTCCTGCTGACCCGCGAGGGCGAGGGGCACACCGGGTACGGCGCGAGCAGCTGCATCCGGACCGCCGTCGACGCCTTCCTGGTGGACGGCACCGTCCCGGCCGCCGGGACGCGCTGCCCGACGTACGCATCGGCCGGCTGACCGGCCGGCCGACCGGCTGACGGACTGACGGGTTGACCGGCTGACGGACTGACACCCCACGACCTGGGAGGTGCCGCGCATCGCGGCACCTCCCAGGCTTTTCTCATCCCCGCCCCCGGGAACGATCTGTCATGTGCACGCTATTGTGGGCCGATCCAACAACTTTCAACGACCCAGGTGACACCTGATATTCCACCAGAGAAGGCCGGGGGGCCATGCCAGCTGACTTCGATCCCGGCCCGCACGCCGACGACGCCCGTGCGGGCCTGCTCTACCAGGGCGGAGACGTCGAAGAACTCCACGCCCTGGTCAGCGCCCACTTCTCGCCCCACCGCCTGCGCGTCGTCGACCACGACCGGCGCGCCGACGGCCAGTTCCGCCGGATCTGGGCCGGGCCCGTCTCGGTCTACGACCTCGGGTACGGCACCGCCGTGGAGATCGACCCGGGCGAACTGGCCAGGTTCTACAACGTCCACATCCCGCTCGCCGGCCACGGCACCGTCACCGTCGACGGCACCGAACTGCCCACGACGCTCAGCATCGCCGGGCCCGGCCAGCGGCTCGCCATGGCCTGGAACGGCGACAGCCTCAACCGCGTCGTCCTGATCACCCGCCAGGCCCTCGACGACGCCCTGGCCGTCCGGCTCGGCGACACGCCATCGGGCATCACCCGCTTCGACCCGGTGCTCGACACCGGCTCGGGCACCGTCGCCGCGTGGCTGAGCACCGTGCAGAGCTTCACCCGCTCCGCCGAGTCCGGCCTGCTCGACGCCTCACCGCTCGCGCGCGGACACTTCGAACAGCTGCTGGTCCACGGCCTCCTGGACGCCCAGCCGCACCGGATCAGCCCCTGGTCGGGCCCGGACCGCGCGGCACCCGCCGGAGCCGTCGGCCGCGCCCTCGCCTACTGCAGCGACCACGCGCACGAACCGATCTCGGTCGCCGACATGGCCGTGGCCGCCCGGGTCAGCGTGCGCAGCCTGCGGGCCGGCTTCCGCAGCCGGCTCGGCACGACCCCGCTCGCCCACCTGCGGAACGTCCGGCTGGAGGCGGCCCACCGCGACCTGCTCGCGATGGCCCGTGGGGAGGCCACCGCGAGCACCGTGACCGAGGTCGCCCTGCGCTGGGGCTTCACACACCTGGGCCGCTTCGCCGAGACGTACCGCAAGACGTACGGACGGACGCCGTCGGCGGTCCTGCGCGAGAACCGGCCCCCGCGAGAACGCATCCATTAGACCGTCCGCGCCCGGCGGGGCACTATCCATCCACGGCAGCGGCGGAGCGGCCGCGGATGGATAGCCCGCCCGGACCCGGCCAGGTAAGCCTTGCCTCACGGGAAAGGCCGCAGTGCGCCGTCGGTCGTTCGTGCGCAACTCCTCGGCGCGGCACGGCCCGTCGTCCGGCACGACCCGTCGTCCGGCACAGCCCGTTGTCCAGCAAGGCCCGCTGTCCAGAAAGGGATGCCCCATGCCGATGAGTCGTAAGGTCCCCGGCGCTCTCGCCGTCCTCGTCCTCACCGCCGGCCTCGTCGCCACCGCCCCGAGCGCCGGCGCGGCGCCCGGCATGCGGGAGGCCTCCGCCAGGCCGGCCGTCACCGCCGACTGCAGCGTGCACGGCGACGGCAGGCTGTGGTGCGGCAACAACGCCGGCGCCCGGGCCTTCGCCGACCGCTCCTACCGCTCCGCGACCCGCGGCACCCTGGTGGGCGGCTACAACTGGTTCGACTGCTGGGGCCACGGCGACACCCACCCCGGCGGAAACGACATCTGGTACTGGACCCAGACCGACCAGGGCCCGTGGGGCAACGTCCCCGCCGTCGACGTCTTCACCTCCTCCGACCCGGCGCCGGGCCTGCGCCAGTGCTGACCCGCTGACGGATGCTCGCCCGGCCCGTGCCGCCCCTCCCGTCGCGGGGGGGCGGCACGGGCTCTCACTACTGCCCCGGCGCTACGCCCGTTCCGGGGCGGCCAGTTCCGAGACGAGGGCCGAGCGGGGCTGCGGGATCTCGCCGTAGTCCTCGTCGTCGGAGGTGACGGTGAGGCGGTTGATCGCCGCCTCCAGGGCGGTCGGCAGCTTCGGGTGGAGTCCCTCGTGGCAGCGGGCGAGGATGTCGTGGCGCACGTCGTCCGGGAACAGCGGCTCGGTGGCCCGGAGAGGACGGTGCTTGCGGCGCGGGGCGGCCGCGAGGCGCTCCGCCTGGTCCCGCCAGTAGGCGGCGTCCCGGGGCTCCCCCAGCCGCAGGTGGTGCAGGTGCAGCAGGTACGCGGCGGTGGAGCTGCCCGAGCCGGCGGCGAACTGCCACCAGAACTGGGCCGGGTCGTCCCGGCCGGTGACGGCCAGCAGGCACCCGAAGACCAGCGCGCCCTCGGGGTGGATGCGGTGACTGTTCACCAGCAGGTCCAGCGAGCGGCCGGCCTGCGGCGCGCCGAGCACCAGCGCGGTGGCCAGGTCCAGCTCGTGGGCGGCCTGTTCGTGCTCGGACGGGAACGGCGCGGGCGCGGCCGTCACGCGGTCCGACAGGGACGGCGAGGCGGCCAGCGCGCACGGGACGACCGTGACGTGCCGGGCCCCTTCGTGCCTGCCCCCGTCCACCCAGCCCAGTAGTCGTCCGTACGCCGCCCCCGTCATCGTTCCTCCCCTTGACATGCTTCCAGTACCACGAGCCGCCCCGACGCGAAGTCCGGCCGCCCCACCGCCCGCGCGATGCGGCGGTGGGCCTGGCGGCGGTGCGCGCGCAGCGTCGCGGGCGGGATGCCGAGGTAGGCGGCGGCCTCCTCGTCCGCCAGGCCGAGGCAGTAGGCGAGGACGACGGCGTCCCGCTGGCGCTCGGGCAGGGCCAGGACCGCGCCGAGCAGTGCGAGCTGTTCGGCGAGGGTCTCCGGGCGCAGGCCGGCCCGGTGGCAGAAGCGGCCGATCGCGGCGTCCATCGCGGCCGTCTGGACGGCGGCCGGTTCGCCCTGCGCGGCGAGCCAGGCGGCGAGGTGCTCCTTGAGCAGGCGCCAGGCGTAGGCGGCCGGGACCTCCTGGCGCAGCGCGAGCGCCCAGTTGCGGTGCAGGTGCTCCCGGGTGCGGCGGACCACGAGGGCGGCCGCGTCGCCCTGCGGGCCGACCTGGGTGCGGGCGAACGCGATCCAGGCGGGCTCGTGGGTGCCGCAGAAGGCGTCGAAGGTGAGTCTCAAGCGGGCGCCCCGGTTGATGGTCATGCCGTGGACCTTCCCGTGTGGTCGAAGGGGAACGTGCGCGCCCCCGTGACACATGCAAGCGCATCGGGGGGCTCGTCGTGCAATGGCGGCGCGCGGATCCGGCGGAGCGGACGGAAAAGTAGGACTACGGACGGAACTGACGGTTCCTCACCTATTCTTGGGCCCCGGGCGTCGTGGCGAAGGGGGAGCCGTGGGGACGGGCAGTGACGGTGCCGAGGTGGATCTGCAGCTGTACCGGGCGCATTCGGCCCGGATGTACGACTACTTCCTCGGCGGCACCACCAACTTCGCGCCCGACCGCGAGGCGGCCGGGCGGGCGATGGCCGTCTTCCCGTGGGCCCGCACCGCCGCCCGCGCCAACCGGGCGTTCATGCACCGCTCGACCCGGCTGCTCGCGGACCGCGGCATCGACCAGTTCCTCGACGTCGGCACCGGCATCCCGACCTCGCCCAACCTGCACGAAGTAGCCCAACGAGTGAATCCGCGGGCACTCGTCGTCTACGCCGACAACGACCCGATCGTGTACGCGCACGCGCAGGCGCTGCTGCACTCGACCCCGCAGGGCCGCACCGCCTACGTCCAGGCGGACGTCCGCGAACCGGAGGCCATACTGCGCTCGGCCGAACTGCGCGACACCCTCGACCTCGGCCGCCCGGTGGCGCTCAGCCTGGTCGCGCTGCTGCACTTCGTGCCGGGCGAGGACGACGCCCACGCGATCGTCGAGCGGCTCAAGCGGGCCATGCCCGCCGGCAGCGCGCTCGTGCTCAGCCACGGCACTCCGGACTTCGCCCCCGCCGAGACCGAGCGCGCCGCGCAGGTCTACCAGGCCGCCGGGACCGCGGTACGGATGCGCACCCGGGAGGAGATCGCCGGCTTCTTCGACGGCTGGCAGCTGCTCGACCCGGGCCTCGTCGCCAGCCACCGCTGGCGCCCGGACGCCGGCGAGGACGGCGGGGGCGGCGAGGACGGCGCCGGCCCGGGCGGGGCGACGGACGCGCAGGTCTCCGCCTACGCGGCCGTCGCCGTCAAGCCCTGAGCCCGGGCCGGTGATCAGCCCGTCTTCCCGACGGCCTGGGTCAGCCACGCGAACACCGACGGCACCATCGGCTCCCACGTGGACGTCAGGTGCGGCCCGTTGACCTCGACCGGGGTGACGGCGGTCGGTGCCTTCGCGGCCTTCTGCAGCGCGACCGCGTCCTCGTAGCCGTCGCCCTTCTTGCCCGTCACGTACAGCGCGACGTCCGGCGGGGTCTGCGCGTGCTGCAGCATGTAGAGCGGGTTGGAGACCTCCCGCAGGTGCGCGTCCTTGGCGGTCAGCGAGTCGTTCTCGCCCATCGGGTCGTTGTAGCCGGACATGCTCACGGCCGCGTGGAAGCGGTTCGAGTGCGCGATGCCGAGCCGAGCCGCGCAGTGCGCGCCCGCCGAGTAGCCGGCCACGGCCCAGTTCTCCGGGCCGGGCTCGGCGCGGAAGTTGTCGAGGACCATCTGCGGCACGTCACGCGCCAGCCAGGTCTCGGCGTTGACCTTGCCGGGCACGTCGGCGCAGCCGGTGTCGACGTGCCCGGGGAGCAGCACGACGCGCGGCGAGACCAGGATGAACGGCGCGACCTGACCGGACTTCATCAGCGGCGCCAGCTGCTTGGAGACGTTCATGCTGCCGAACCAGGCGCTCGACGAGCCGGGGAAGCCGGCGAGCAGTTCGACGACCGGGAACTTCTTGTCCTTGTAGGCCGGGTCGTCGTACTGCGGCGGCGTCCAGACCAGGACCTCGCCGTCCACGCCGGAGACGCGGCCCTTCAGGTCGGTCGTCTTCACGTCCTTCGGCACGGCCTTGTCGTCCACCGGCCCGAACTGCTGGATCACCCGGGGCTGTCCGGGCGCGTTCGCGGCCGCCGTCGCGTCCCCCGCGGGCGGCACGGGCACGGCCCGGACGTGGTTGCCGGTGCCGAGCAGGTCGTCCCAGCCGCCGTAGAGGTGGTTGTCGTTGTTCACCATCACGAACACCAGGGTCACGGCGGTGACCTGGGCGAACACCACCATCCCGAACCGCGCCCCGAACCGGAGCGGCTGCGGCCCGCGCACCCGGTTCCAGAAGTACATCAGAAGGCCTATGGAGAGCGGGACGAGGACGAGCGAGAGGACGAAGAAGGGCGTGCCTGTCAGTTTCACACCCTTGTTGACGGTGAGAACGCGCGTCCGGTTGCCTCTCGTGGATCAAGCCTTGGAAGACCTTCGGCGGCGAGAGACGGACCGGTCGCCATCAGGCCGTCTCAGCCGGGGAATCCCGGCACCACCAGGCCCGATTCGTACGCGATCACCACCGCGTGGGTCCGGTTCTGCGCACCGAGCTTGGTCAGCACGTTCCCGACGTGCGTCTTCACCGTCTCCAGGCCCACCCCGAACGACTCCGCGATCTCCGGGTTGGACAGACCCGTGGCCATGAGGCGCAGCACCTCCTCCTCCCGGTCCGTCAGAGCCGCCCGGGGCAGCGCCTCGGCGGAGTTCAGCGGGCGGGCGGTGACCATCTGCCGCAGGGCCGCCGGGAAGACGATCGCCTCGCCGGCCGCGACCACCCGCACCGCCTCCGCGATCTCGGGCACCGGGAACCGCTTGAGCACGAAGCCGCAGGCCCCGGCACTGAGCGCGGCGGTGACGTACCCGTCGTTCTCGAAGGTGGTGATCACCACGACCTTCGGCGCTGCCTCCGGACCGGCCAGCAGGCGCCTGGTCGCCTCGATGCCGTTGAGGCGCGGCATCCGCACGTCCATCAGGACCACGTCCGGCCGCAGCCGCTGCGCCTCCTCGACCGCTTCGACACCGTCGGCGGCCTCCCCGACGACCGCGATCCCCTGCTGGGCCGAGAGGAGCACGCGCAGACCGCTGCGAGTCACCGCGTCGTCGTCCGCGATCAGGACGGCGACGGGGGCGACGGCGGGGGCGGGGGCGCTCACATCGGCGCTGGTCAGGGCAGGCGTGCCGGTGTCCGAAGCGATCATGACGACGAGCGTACCGGCAGCCGGACGGCGAGCCGCCAGTGCTGCGGTCCGGCCGGCCCGGACTCCATCTCGCCGTGCAGCAGCCGCACGCGCTCCGCGAGTCCGGGCAAGCCGTGCCCGGAGGTCGGGAAGGCCCGGCGGCCCGCCCCGCCCCTGGGCCCGGGACCGACCCGGTTGACCACCCCGAGCTCCAGTACGCCCGGCGCCGCCGCCACGCGGACCCGGACCGGACCGCCGGCCCCGTGCCGCAGCGCGTTGGTCAGACCCTCCTGCAGGATCCGGTACGCCGCCCGGGACAGCGTCCCGTTCACCTGCGCCCACTCGCCGGAGAGCTCCGGCTCCACCACCGCGCCCGCGTGCCGCAGCCGTTCGAGCAGCTCGGGCAGGTCGGCCAGGGTCCGTGTCGGGGCGGTCGGCGCGGCCTCCTCGCGCAGCGCGCCCAGCACGTAGTCCAGGTCCTCCAGCGCCGACCGGGCCGACTCCTCGATGCCGCGCAGCGCGGCCCGCGCCGCCACCGGGTCGGTGGCGAGCACCTCGCCCGCCACCGCCGCCTGGATCGTCGCCGCCGTCAGGGTGTGCCCGATCGAGTCGTGCAGCTCGTGGGCGAGCCGGTTGCGTTCGGCCAGCCGCCGTTCCCGCTCGGCCGCCAGCGCGAGCCGTTCCGCCGGTGACGGCCCGAGCAGCCTCGGCGCGAGCCACCGCAGCGCCTGCGTCACCGTCACGCAGCCCACCGCCGCCAGCAGCAGGCACACGAGCGCCGCCACCCCGCGCGACCAGGCGCCGTCCGCCCGCACCGTCCGGCCGAAGAGGCTCAGCCCCGCGTCGGCGCCGAGCGGGAGGGTGAGGGCGGCGAGGAGCAGGAGACCGCTCACCATCGTCCCCATCCATCCGAGGGCCACGTGCAGCAGCAGCCAGAGCGGAGTCCGGAGGCGATCGGCGGGGACGGGCACGGGAGGATTCGTCCCCGTGCCGGGTGGGGCCGCGCGCCGACGGATGACCACCGGATCCGGCAACGGCACCTTCAGCGCCCACCGGGCGCACGCGACCAGTACCCGCCGCGTCGTGCGTGCCAGCCCGACCGTGCCCACGAGCGCGGCCCAGGCCACCAGGGTCACGACGACCTGCGCCGCGTAGGGAGCGGACCGCCACGCCAGCGCCGGGAGCATCGCGAGGGGCAGCAGCGGAAGGCTCACCACCGCACCGCAGATGGCGAACAGCGCACCCGAGTACGTGGAGCCGCTCAGGAGCGGCCGGATTCCCTTGATCATGATCTGACCAGTATCGCGGTCGTGATCCACCGGGGGCCTCCCCCGATCGGGGGAGCGCCCTTTCCCGCTCTCCCGGGATGTGCTCCGGGAGGTCCGCGGACCAGGATCGTCCCATCCACCTGATGGGAGAACCCCTGTTGAACGCGCACGACACCCGGGCCGCCGGGACGCCCCTGCACCACACCCCGCCCGCCAGGAACGGCCTGGCCGTGGCGGCCGTGGTGCTGGGCACGGCGAGCCTGCTCACCTCGGTCGCCTTCATCGGCGGCCCGCTCGGCGTGATCGGCCTGGTCCTGGGCATCGCAGCGCTGCCGAAGGCCCGGCGGACCGGCACCGGCCGGGGCGCGGCCGTCACGGCCGTGGTGACGTCGTCCCTCGCGATCGTGGTGTCCGGCCTCGTCGCAGTCTTCTTCGTCTGGTACGCCAACCGGACGCAGGCGTGCTATCAGCCCGACAGCTTCCACCAGTACACGGAGTGCGTACGCCAACACCTCTCCGGGAACTGACCGGCCGCCGACCTGGTGCCGTGGCCCCCGGGGCCGTGTCCCCGGGGGCGGGCGAGTCGTTGTCCGTCCGGCCGGTCGCCGTCCCCGAGGGAGCACTCCCATGCCCAAGCCCCGCACCACCGCTGCTGCCGCCGCCGCGACCCTCGCGCTGCTCGCCCTCGCCGCGCCGGCCACGGCGGCGCAGGCCCGGACGACGACGGCGAACTGGCTGAACGTCGCGGTCTTCGCCGGCTCGGACGACAAGCAGCTGATCGGCCGCGACAGCACCACCCTGCACTGCGCCGACGACGGCTCGGCGACCGGCCACCCCCACGCCGCCCAGGCCTGCCGGGACCTCGCGGCGGCCGACGGCGACATCGACCGGATCGCCCACCGGAACGGCCTGTGCCCGATGGTCTACAGCGCCGTCACCGCGAAGGCGTACGGCACGTGGAACGGGCGGCACGTGGAGTACAGCAAGACCTTCGGCAACGACTGCGTGATGAAGGCCCAGACGGGCGCGGTCTTCGACCTCTCGGCCCCCATCGCCGAGTGGGTCCCGTAAAACCGCTGGTGGAACGGGCCGAAGGGCGGCATGCTCGGGCCCGTGATGGAAGTACCACTGCACCAGATCCGCGCCCGCCACACGCTGGAGACGATCACCGTCCACCAGGCGTACCCGCCGGAGATCGGCCCGCCCGCCGCCCGTGACGGCCGCTTCCCCGCAGCGTGGAAGCGGGACCGGATGACGTGGATCAAGCCGTCGTTCCTGTGGATGATGTACCGCTGCGGATGGGGCACCA
This sequence comes from Kitasatospora sp. NPDC057936, assembly GCF_042887525.1. Taxonomy (NCBI): domain Bacteria; kingdom Bacillati; phylum Actinomycetota; class Actinomycetes; order Kitasatosporales; family Streptomycetaceae; genus Kitasatospora; species Kitasatospora sp. NPDC057936. The sequence goes on along the minus strand of NZ_JBHVPD010000017.1, from coordinate 84,570 downwards.
AGGCGGGCCAGGAGACCGTCCTCGCCGTCGAGATCACGCGCGAGGGCTTCGAGTGGGCCCTGCGCAACGCGTGCCTCTCGACCTACGCCCCGGGCCTGCACCCCGACCGGGCCACCTGGCAGCGCACGTTGAAGACCGCGCCCGCCCGCGTCCAGTGGGATCCGGAGCGGGACCTCCACCTCCGGGCGCTCCCCCACCGGGCCTTGCAGCTCGGACTCTCCGGCGAGGCCGCGCACCGGTACGCGGACGAGTGGATCGTGGGCATCACCGACGTGACGGCCCTCGCCCACGAGGCCCACGCCCTCGTCCGCGCCGGCGACCTGACGGCCGCCCACGCACTGCTCCCCGAGGAGCGCCCGTACCCGGTGGACGACGGCCTCCTCGCCCACCTGCGCGGCTGATCAGCCGATCCGCGGCGCGAGGTACTCCAGCGCGTAGCCGTCGCCGGCCGGGGCCACCCGGGCGATTCCGGGTGAGTCGAGGTGGGCGCCGGCCACGAACCGCCGTGGCTGGGCGAGTTGCTCCAGGAGAGCCGCCCGCGCGGCGCGGGCCCGGGGCTGGTCGCCGTCGTACTCCCAGGCCACGTTCGGCCGGTCGAACTGCAGCGTGGGCACGTGCACGGTGTCGCCCCAGACGAGGAGGCGGCCGGTGCCGCTCCTGATGTCGTAGACGGTGTGACCGGGCGTGTGACCCGGCGCCGGGACCGCGGTCGTCCAGTCGTTGATCACGGCCTTCTCCGACACGGGGACGACCCGGTCGCGGAGCGGCTCCAGCCGTCCCGTGAACACCGGGGCGTCGCCCGCGCCGATCCACACGCGTTCGAGCTTGGCGAACGCCTCCGAACCGTCCGGCGCGATCAGGCCGCTCACGTGGTCCACGTGCCGATGGGTGATGGCCACGTCGGTGATCTGCGCGCGGTCGATCCCCGCTTCGTCGAGCGCGTCGTGGAGCAGCCCCATGGTGGGGTCGTGCCAGGCGTCGGACGCGCCGGTGTCGACGAGGACCGACCGCGTTCCGTCGGTGATGAAGAAGGCGTTGACCGACAGCCGCAGATTGCCGCCGACCAGCGGGACGGCGCCCGGCAGCACGTCGAACGCGCAGCCGTGCTCGTCGCGGAGCAGCGTCGGCGACATGTCGATGTACCCGTCCCGCAGCGAGACCACCCGCAGGTCGCCGAACTCGAACGCGGCATGGTGGCGGCCGCTCGACGTCAAACGCATGGAATCTCCGTCGGGTTGGGGTGCATCACGCATCTCGGGTGGAAGATCTCCATCCTCGGCCACCCGGGCGGCGCTGTCCAAGGCCGAGGCGGTCCGGCCCGGGACCGGAACCGGAACCGGAACCGGGCCGCCCGGACCGGAACCGCATCGCTCAGCCCGTGACCTCCACCGTGACGTCGTAGGTGCGCTGGTCCGGCCCGCACGCGAGGGCCTCGCCGCAGACCGTGCGGGTGGCGGTGAGGTGGACGGTGCCGGCCGCGTGGGCGGTGAACGCCGTCGTCACGGTGCCGCAGCCGGCGCCGGGGCGGCAGGACGGGGACGGGGCGGTCGTCGGGGTGCCGCTCGGCGCGGCGATGTCGGCGGCCGAGCTGGCGGGGGCGGACCAGTACGTGCTGTGGAGCTGGACGGTGACGGTCGAACCGACCGGGACCTTGACCGTGGTGCGGTCGGCGTGTTCGTCCACCGTGACCGCCGCGGGACTCGGGGTCGGAGAGGCCGGTGCGCCCGCCCCGGTGGACGCTCCGGTGGAGGCCCCGGTGGAGGCGCAGCCGGTCAGGGCGAGGAGGGCGGCGGCCAGGGCCAGGGTGGCGGGTCGTCTCAGGTTCACGGTGGGGTTCCCTCGTGCTGGTGGGGGCTGCTGTGGTGCCGGTTGGACGCGGCCGGGGCGCGATCGGATCCCTCCTGAGCAGGAAAGAAGCGGTAAAGCCGCAGGAAAAAGCGCCGCACCGGGGCGGGCCGTGTGGCCCACCCCGGTGCGGTCGGTCGAGCTGAGGATCAGACGGGCGTCAGGAGACGGTCACGTCGTCGTAGTAGGTGTAGGTCGGGTCACCCGCGTAGTTGTCGTCGTGGTTCGACAGGGTGAGGGTGTAGCTGTGGCCCGGGGTCACGGTCGCCGTCTTGTTGGCCCACGCCGCGGTGGCGGAGCAGGTCTTGGCGAGGACCGTGGTGGTGGTGCCGGTGGTGTTGTCCTTCAGGGTGGCGGTGGCCCAGTCGTAGGTCACGGTGTCCGGGCAGGTGTTGCTGTACCAGAAGGAGACCTTGCTGGAGCCGGCCGGGGCGGTGAACGTCTGGGCGAGGCTGGAGTCACCGGTCGGGTTGGTCGAGCCGACCATCGCGCCGTAGCTGCCCGAGTGGGCGGCGGCGGCCGGGGCGGAGGTGGAGCCCGCCGCGGTCCAGCCGGAGGTGTTGCCGGCCTCGAAGCCGCCGTTGGTGATGGCGCTGCCGCCGCCACCGGTGCCGTTCTCGGTCCAGCTGAAGGAGGTGCTGCCCGCGGCGCCGGTGGTGTCGGTCGCGGTGACCGTCACGCTGGAGGTGCCGGCGGCGGTCGGGGTGCCGGAGATCAGGCCGGTCGAGGAGTTGATCGACAGGCCGGCCGGCAGGCCGGTGGCCGCGTAGGTCAGGGTCTGGCCGGAGGCCGAGTCACTGGCGCTGATCTGCAGGCTGCCCGCGGTGCCGACGGTGCCGGTCTGGCCGCCCGGGTTGGTGACGGTGACCGTGTTGCCGTGGGTCAGGATGGCGTGCGAGATCGCGCAGGAGTTGGTGTCGTTGGACCAGCTGGCCTGCTCGGCGAAGGAGCCGAAGGAGCCGAACGAGACGTTCGCGGCGCCGCCGGTGGTGCCGGGCTTGAGCCAGGCGCACTCGTCGGAGTTCTCCTGGCCGTTGTAGCTGCTGCCGGTGACGTGGTTGGTCCAGCCGCCGGCCGGGTTCTGGTCGGACATCATCTCGTGCCACTCGTGGCCGAGCGTCATCGTCCAGCCGTCCAGCGTGCCGGGCGAGTTGACGAAGCCGACGCCGCAGTTGGTGCCCGCGTCGATGTTGTACGGCTGGTTGGAGAACGCGATGTCGCCGTAGGGCGAGGAGGCCGCGCCGCCGTTCAGCGTCGTGTCGCCGTTCCAGTCGTGCCAGGCGCAGTACCCGGTGGTCGGGTTCTGGTAGTCGTCCGGGTTGGTGCCGTGCGGCGACAGGATGATGTAGTACGCGTCGCGGTTGGCCGCGCCCGTCGTGTTGCCGAAGTGCCCGGCGGCCTTGACGGCCTCCTGGGCCAGCTGGTTGCCGGTCGACTGCTGCGGCGAGGCGCCCGCGTTGTCGTACCAGACGCCGGACAGGACGCCGCCGCTCTGGTACGGCACGAAGTTGGCGTTCGACGGGCAGCTGGTGGCGCCGGTGGCGACGTTGGGGCCGTCGCACCACTGGGTCAGGTCGGCCGACCAGGTCTCGCCGTTGGTGCCGATGCCCTTGAACATCTGCTGGGTGGCACCGGCGGCGCCGGCCGAGTCGCCGGAGAAGGCCGCGTTGCCGTTGGAGTCGGTGCTCTGGGTGCCCCACTGGTTCCCGTAGAAGACCAGGTAGACCTTCGAGTGGCCGCTCTGGACGCCGATGCCGTCGACGCCGCCGCCGTAGGACAGGGTCTGCTGGCCGGTGGCGGCCGCCTGCTGCTGCGCGGCGACGAACTTCTTGTAGTTCTCGTGCTGCTTCATGCCCGGCACCGCGCCGTGGCGGTACTCGTGGCCACCGTTCTGCGGGCTCCAGGGGTTGAACTCGTTGCCGGTGTCGGCCTTCGCCCCGGAGATGTCCTGCGCGGTGGCGGTGCCGGCCGCGCCGGCCAGACCGGCGGCGGCGAGCGCCAGGGACGCTATGCCGGTGAGGGCCGCGTACTTGGCGCGACGAATTGTGCGGGAGTGACCCATGGGGTGAGGGTGCCTCTCTCGTTCCGATCGCCCGGCACGGCCGAGGGCCGCGGGCGATCCCTTGTGGGGAAGGGACCGACGGCGAATTCGCCCATGCCAATTCATCGGGTTCGCTACACCCTCGGAATTTGACTGCGCGTCGGTTCCGCCGTCTGCTGGGCATGAAGGAAAGCAGAGCTGATGAACGCGGGTCAACGGGCAAGGGTAAGGAACGATTAAGAGCGGTGTTCGCGCAGGTGAAGTGCCATGTCACGGCGCGGCCGAGCCGGCCGGACCCGAAGTTTACGCGTGTAGCCATTCACTGAATGCGGCTCGGAATACTGTTCCGGATTCAGCGATGGAGGGCACCCAACCCACTTTTCCGCCAACAGGTTTGGACCACCTCGGAGACACCGTCAAGCCCCCCCTCCGCACAAACGGCGACGGCCGCCCCGCGGGTGCGGGGCGGCCGTCGGCGGCGTCGGTGGCGGGTGGTCAGACCCGGTCGGCGGCGATCAGGACGTACTGGAACGAGCCGTCCTTGTAGGAGTTGATGAACGCCTCCTCGATGCCCGTGACGAGCGAGGTGGTGGCGCGCAGCTCCCAGTACGGCAGGGTGTCCGGGGTCAGGTCGATGACGGCCTGGGGCACGAGACGGTTGTCCGCCATGGCGCGCAGGTACTCGCGGCGGGAGTGGATGTTGCACTCGAAGTGCGCGTTGATCTGCGAGACGTACTTGGACGGCTGGCCGTAACGCGGGTTCCAGCAGCCGGTGATGGTGACGTACCGGCCGCCGACCGACAGGATGCGGGAGTGCTCGGCGAACAGGTCGTGCAGGTCGACGTACATGCTCGACTCGTTGTTCCACGAGCCCGCGACCGACCCGGTCTCGAACGGCATGTCCAGCATGTTGTGGACGTGCGAGCGGACGGAGTCGCCGATGCCCAGCTCACGGGCGCGGTTGTTGCCGAACTCGGCCTGCTGGGCGGAGAGCGTCAGGCCCTGGACCTTGCAGCCGAAGCGCTGGTGGGCCATCACCATGGAGCCGCCGCGCCCGCAGCCGGCGTCGACGAGCGTGTGGTCCGCGGTGATCGCGCCGAGGTTGTCGAGCAGCACGTCGGTCTGGGCGGACTCCAGGCGGTGGAGCTCGGTGATGACCTTCTTCTCGCGCTCGCTGTCCTCGGGGTCGCCGATGGCGGCCTCGTCGATCGCGCCGATGCCGTAGTGGTGGTGGTAGAGACCGTCGACGTCACCCAGGCGAAGATTCACGGGCCGGGCCTCATGGTCCCAGTAGCGCGCGATGTCGCCCTGGTAGGGAGTCGCCGGGCCGGGGATCGCGGCGCCGGTCTGGGTGGCGAGGTCGTCGGTGAGGGACATGCGTCGAAGCTCCTTGCATGACAGGTGAAAAGAGGTGATCAGATGTGTTCGGAAAGTGGTCTTGGACGGTCACCGGGGACGGGGACGGAAGCCGGGACCGGGTACGGGGGAACGTCGGGCGTCACCAGAAGTCCGGCAGCGTGTACCGGAAGGTGTTCGTCTGGTGCCAGTAATGGTTGCCGTCGAGCCACGCCGCCACGCCGCGCAGGAACCGCAGCAGGGTCGGGACGGGGCAGCTCGCCGCGAGCGCGGCCGCCTCCGCCTCGAAGGCGTGCATGAGCTCGTTGTGGACCTCGACGGCCTTGAGGTAGCCCTCGCGCTCGGACAGCTCCTCGCGCTCGGCGAGCACCACCGGCAGGTTCAGGTGCCGGCCGGGGCTGGCGAGCTCCTTGGTGTACGAGTACAGGTCGTTGACGATCGTGGTGGCGTTGCCGGCGAGGGCGATCACGCGCTGCATCGCGGGGAGCGCGTGCAGGTCGGACGGCAGCTCGTAGGCGCCGACCGAGTCGGTGAGCGTCGGGCAGGGACGGAAGTTGTTGAACTGGCGCATCGCCAGGTACTCCCACACCTCCGGCACGTGGTCCGTCTCGGCCCACGACGCCTCGGCCAGGTACCCGAGGTGCAGGCGCGCCATGTCGTGCCGGAAGCGGTCCGACTGCGAGGGCGTGGCGGCGGCGACGAAGTAGTCCATCGCCGACTTGTACGCCCGGCGCGGCGCGTCCGAGGACAGCGACTGCTCCCACGGCCCGTGGTACTCGGCCGTGGTGTGCAGCGCGTCGAGCGCGGTGTGCGCCAACAGCAGGCGGCCGCCGAGGCCGACGGGCGAACCGCCGTGGTCCTCGCAGTAGATGTCGTCCACGGCGTTCTCGGCGACCATCAGCCGGGCCGCGAGCATCAGGTGGTCCACGCTGGGCGCGTCCGGGTGGCAGGCGACCATGTAGCGGCCGGTGGAGAAGCCGTCGAACTGGTCCTCCCACTCCGCCGGGTAGAGCTCGATCTCGTCGATCGCCCAGGCCTTGATCCTGAGGCTCAGCTCCTCGACCCGGACGGGATCGGGCTCGACGATCGGGTGGTGGTACAGGCCCGGGATCGGATCGCCCACCTTCGGCTTGCCGCCCCCGGCCGGGGCCTCGGCGGCCTGGGCGAGCGTGCTCGGGGACGGCGCGCCCGCGGGGTCGAGCAGCGGGACGTCCAGGACCGGCACGCCGGGGACCGGGGCGGACGGGATCGCGGCGGCCGGAGCGGGGGCGGACGGCGCCTCGACGGCCGGGAGTTCGGCGACCGGGGGCTCGACGATCGGGGCCTCGACGGCCGGGCGGGTCGGATAGAGGCTCGCCGTCCCGAGGCCGGTCGGGCCGCGCAGGATCCGGTCGATGGCGGATTCGGTCGTGGCCGCGGCGCTCATGGTCGCACCACCGCGAGGGTGGCTCCGGTCCGGCGCCGCTGCGCCGGCGGTGACTCCGGTGTGGTGCCCAGGGGCATGGAGGGGCCTCCCGCTGAGAAGGGTTGCGAAGGACGTGACGGGCCGTCATTTCGCCCGGGGAGAGAGGGAACAGGCCACTCCGGACGGATCCATCCGGAGCCCGCCCTCTCGCTCGCCCCCAACCGTAGGCGGACGGGCAGGTTCAACAACGCTTCGGACGATCTTCTACACCCGAATAGGTGAACGTTCGTGTCTACGACGTTTGAAAACCCCCTCTCCCGGGCTATCGGGTCCGCGCGCCCCGCGCTCACTCCGCCCCCACGCCGAGCGACCCCCACGCCGCGGTCCTCCCGGTACGAAATATCCCCTCGTGCGGGTGGTGTTCGGCGTATCGCTCCAGGCGCACCCGGGCCCGCGCCTCTATAAAGGGCCGGTCACGTTGATCAACTGATGGGCCCTCACCATGCTGCAAGCCGCTCTGCGGGTGCTCGCCGCCCTGTCCCTCGCCTCCGCCGTCTCCACCGTCGCGGTTGCCCCGGCCGCCGCCGCGCCGGCCGTACGCGCCCCGCGTGCGGCCGCCGACGACTTGACACTCCCCTGCGGGCCCGTCCGCGACTACCGCGCCTCGGACTGGTGGCAGACGACGACCGAGCCGCAGATCGCCCAGCCGGTCGCGACCGCTGCGACCAACGAGCGCTGGCAGTGGCGCAACGACGTCAACACGCTCTGGCGCGGCGACACCCGCGAGAACGTGGACGACATCTTCCGCACCGGCTTCACCCCGCGCGGCGAGCAGGTCACCCCGCTCGCCGAGTACATCGTCAAGGGCGGCGGCCAGAGCAGCGCGCACCTCAGCACCAGTTGCGAGCTGTGGGTGGCCCAGAAGTTCGCCACCTACGGAACCGCCAAGACCGGCTGGGTCTACGAGATCTACGCCCCGGGCGGCATCGACGTCAACGCCACCGCCCGCGTCGACGACTACCAGTCCCCCTACCTCTGGAACCGGGAGATCGACTTCCCCGGCGGGGTCGACGGCCGCTACCTCAAGAGCGCCTGCAAGTACCACCTGACGTACACCGACCCGAACACGAAGATCAGCACCTTCGAGAACCTCGGCTGCAAGTCCAACACCGCCTTCGCGCCCTACCCCGCCCCCTGACGGACCGCGCGGAGCGGTGGTCCGGGAGCCCTCCGACCACCGCTCCGCGGTCAGGGCCACTCCCCCTCCGTTCCGCCGCCCGAATCCGTTCGCCTCGCCGTCGCCACTACCGGCACACTCGCCTGATGCACCTTCCCCCGCTGCTGGCCGCCATCGAGCGCGGCGACGACGACGCGGCGTTCGACCTCCTGAGCGACGTCCCGCTGGACGAGATGGCCGGCGACGACGCCGTGGACCTGCTGGCCGCTGCCGCGCACGCCGGACGGCACGAGGTGGTCCGGTGGCTCGTCGAGGACGGCGTCGACGTGGCCCTGCGCGGCGACGAACGCGGCCTGCCCGTGGTCGACGGCATCCGCCGCGGCATCAAGAACCGCTGGAGCCCGGGCGCGGGACGGCTCGCCGACATCGACTCCATGCTGCGCGCCCGCGCCCGGTCGGCCGGTTGAGCGCGCAGTGCTCCAGCGAAGGGCGCGCTCCCCGGCGGGGAGGCTAGCCGAGGAGCGGGAGGGCGGCGAAGGTGTGGTCCTGCCAGATCCGGCGGGACGTCTCCTCCGGGTACGGGACGACGGCCGGGGTCGTGTCGAACTGCCGGGCGAGGCGCTGCTCGGCGTCGTAGGGCGGCCAGCCCGGGTCTCCGTGCGTGGCGAAGGACGTCCACGCGGCACGCAGTCCGGCCGACACGGCCTCCGCCTCCGGGGACGCGGTCTCGCCGAGCAGGAGGGCCGGCTGGCCGCGGTCGAGGTTGCCGAAGACCAGTGGCACATCCAGGCCGTGGCACGCCCCGAGGATGCCGCCCATGCCCGGGGCGGGCCAGGTCAGCTCGTAGACGTGGGCCGAGCCGCCGGCGGCGGTCCGGGCTTCGGCGAGGTGGAGGCTCGGCATGCGGAACAGCCAGTCGGACAGCACCAGTTCGTGCAGTTCGTCCGGGCCGGCCGCCGGGAATCCGTCCCGGTAGCGCCGGGCGGCGTCCGGGCCCGGGCCGAAGGTCTCCAGCGCAGCGGCGGCCTGTTCGGGCGTCACCTGGCCGAGGAGGCCGTCGAGCGCGCTGAGCAGCCGCTGCTCGTTGCGCGTGTGGCCGACGAGGAGTTCGACGTCCGTGCGGGCACCGGCGGCCAGGGCCTGCCAGGGGGTCGTGGGCAGGGAGTCGCCGTCGACGACCGGCGAGTACGGGACCGACCGGTGTGCGATCGGGCCCCAGCGGTCCGCCCGTCGGGCCATCGCCGAACCGACCGCGTCACCGGCGGCGGCCAGTTCGGCGGGCGCCACCTCCGCGAGGTCGGCCGCCGTGGGCCGCAGCCCCAGCTCGGCCGCGCAGACGGTCGCGATGTCGGCGGCGAGCTCGGGCGTGAAGAACGTGCCCTGTGCGCTCTGGGCGACGGCCCGCCGGAAGAGCCCGGCCGCGCGCGGCATCGCGAGCAGGGCCGCCGCCGAACCGCCCCCGGCGGACTGGCCGAAGACCGTCACGCGATCCGGATCTCCGCCGAAGGCCCGGATGTTGTCCTGCACCCACGCCAGCGCGGCGATCTGGTCGAGCAGCCCCCGGTTGTCGGGCGCCCCTTCGAAGTGCCCGAACCCTTCCAGCCCCACCCGGTAGTTGAGCGTCACCACGACGACCCCGCCCTCGCGCGCGAGGCGTCCGCCGTCGTACTCGGGGAGCGCGGCCGTGCCGACCGTGTAGCCGCCGCCCTGGATCCACACCATCACCGGCAGCCCGGCACCCGGACCGGGCTCGGGCGTCCAGACGTTCACCGTCAGCCAGTCGTCGCCGGACTTGTCCCGCGACAGCACGCCCATGCCCAGCGCACCGCCCTGCGGCGGAGGCGGGCCGAACGCCGTCGCGTCCCGCACTCCGCTCCACCGCCCGACGCGTGCCGGCGCACCGAAGCGGCGGACACCGACGGGCGGCTCGGCGAACGGAATGCCGCGGAAGACCGCCACCCCGCCCTCCCGGGCACCCCGCACCACCCCGGCCGGCGCATCGACGACGGGCGCACCTGCGGTCATGGCGACTCCTCCGGTGGACGGCTCGGCACTCCCCCGGAGCATCTCGCCCTCGCGGGCCGCCCGCCAGTCAATTTCGCGTTCGCCGCCTGCATTCGCCGCCTACAGGAGGAGCCAGCGCACACCGCGGCGGTGGCGGACGGGCGGGATGTCCGCGCCGTCGACGTCGTGGCCCGCGCGGTGGAGTCCGCGGATCCGCTGGGCGTCCGATCGGCCCTGACGGCGGGCGCGGGCCTCGGCTGTGGCGATCCAGGTCGGGAACGAGCCCATCCGGTAGTCGAGCGCGAGGTACTCCCAGGTGGTGATCCGGCGACGCGTCGTCGTCGGAGAGGGCCTGCGGCCTTCGCGGGCAGCGGCGGCCAGTTCGGCGTTCGGGTAGCGCAGGTCGCGCAGGGACACGGACTCCGACGGGCCCTCGCGGACGCGGAGGTATCGGGGAGTGGTGCGGGCTGTGCGGGACATCGAGAGCCTCCGTAAGGCCCTCCGGACTCTCCGGAGGTACCTACGGCGGGTGGGTTGTGGTCAGCACTGTCATCGGTGGGGACGATAGCCGCGTGGACGCGCGCGGGCCGCCGAATTTCGGGGAGCCGGTCAGGTCTCCAGGGCGCGGTCCTGACCCAGCGGGACCTCGTGCAGGACGAGCCGGCTGCGGAGCTCCCGCACGCCCAGGTCGGCCTTGAGCCGGTCGATGACGGCCTCGAACTCGCGGGCGTCCGTCACCGCCATGCGCAGCTGGAAGTCGTAGTCCCCGGTGAGGCGCATCGCGCCGATCACCTGTGGCACGCCGGCGAGTTGCTCCTCGAAGCCCCGGCGGTCGACGCCCTCGCCGAGGCGGATGTCGCTGATCATCTGCATGCCGCGCCCGAACGCCTCCAGGTTCAGCTCGGCGCGGTAGCCCCGGATGACCCCCTCCGCCTGGAGCCGCCGGACGCGGTCGGCGACGGTGTTCGCCGAGAGCCGGACCTGGCGGCCGAGCTCCTGGTAGGTCGCGCGGCCGTCCTGGAGGAGGAGGGCGAGGAGCTGGCGGTCGATGCGGTCCATGGTGGCCATGCTACAAACTCTCGGCAAGATGGCGATCCTGCCGAGTTTCCCGCGCCAGGATATGCCCCTCCGCCTCGATGTCCGACACAAAATCGGACCAATCGGCGCAAGGATCGCAGTCATGGAAACGCTGCTGCTCCGGGCCGCTCTCGCCCCGTCCCTCGTCCTGCTCGCCTCGATCGTCGCGCGGCGGTTGGGCCCGCGCCGCGGCGGGCAACTGCTCGGCGCGCCGACGAGCACCGGCCCGTTCCTGGCCCTGACCTGGCTCGCCGCCGGCCCCGCCAAGGTGGCGGACGCCGCGCACGGCACCGTCACGGGGACGCTGGTGGTGGCGTGCTTCTGCCTCGCCTACGCGCGCTTCGCCCCGGCCCGCCGCCCGGCCTGGACGCTCGCACGCGCGCTGCTGTGCACGGCAGCGGCCGGGCTGGTCGGGACGTTGTGCGGGACCGTCTGGCTCACGGCCGGCCTGACGTCGGCGGTGATCGTCACCGGGCTCCTGACCTGGCCGGAGGCCGACCCCGACGAAAGGCGGACGAGCCCGGCGCGGGCGTGGGAGATCCCGGTCCGGATGCTGCTGTCCGGCGTGACGGTGGCGGGCGCCCTCGCCGCCGGGGCGGCGCTGGGCCCGTTCGTGGGCGGGGTCCTGTCGTCGGTGCCGGTGCTGCTGTCGGTGATGGGGACATCGGTGCACCGCACAGCCGGCGCAGCCGCCGCCGTCGAGATGATGCGCGGCGCCCTCACCTCCGCCGCGGGCACGCTCGTCTTCCTGCTGGTCCTCTGCACGGCCCCCACTCGGCTCGACCCGGTGACCGCCTTCGTCCTCGCCCTCGTCGCCTTGGCGGCAGCCGACTCGCTCCTGCGACTCGGCATCGCCAGGGCCGCCCGGCGCTCCCGGGAACTTCCCGGCCTGCTCACCTGATCCAGGCCTCTTCGACCGACGGTTCTGGGTTCCTCCCCCGCGATGTCACGTCCCTCGGCGCTACCCGGTCTACCCGTTGGGTGTGGCCGTTGCGCGAGGCGGCGGCCGCAGCCGGACGGAACTTCGGTAGTGGAAGGGGAATCACCAATGAGGGCCATCATCGTGTGCACGTCCGTGTCCCACGGGAACACCCAGCGGGTCGCCGACGTCATGGGGCAGGTTCTGGCGGCCCCGGTCGTCGCGCCCGAGGACGTGGCGGCGGCCGACCTCTCCGCCTACGACCTCGTGGGCTTCGGGTCGGGGATCTTCTCGGGGCGGTACCACCCGCGGCTGCGCCGGCTCGTCGAGGCGCTGCCCGGGGGCGGGCGGTCGCAGGCGTTCGTGTTCGCCACCAGTGGGCTTCCCGAGCCGGGGTTCGGGCCCTTCACCCGGCCCCTCGTGCGGCGGCTCGCACGGAAGGGATTCGCGGTGTCCGACACCTTCTCGTGCCGCGGCTTCGACACCTGGCTCCCCTTCAAGCTCGTCGGCGGCATCAGCAAGGCCCGCCCCGACGCGGGCGACCTCGCCGCCGCGCACGCCTTCGCCGAAGGCCTGCGCGCCCGGTCCGCTCAGAACGGGGGTTTCCGGGAGAACAGGTGATACCCGGAGGCCACCGCGACCGAGACGACGGCACCGGACTCCGCACGCCCCAGCCACACCACGTCGTCTCCTTCGGCACTGAAGGTCACGAGGTCGGCCCCGCGTTCCTCGTCCTTCACGAGCTCGAAGGCACCGCCGAAGAGGTTCTCCGTCCGCCGGGGCTGCCGGACGCCGGGCCGGGCGTCCCGCCAGAACTCCAGGAACGGAGCCGTCAGCGCCGGCCAGGCCACGGCGTCGCCGAAGCTGCCCGTGTTCGTCTCGGTCCGGAAGCCGGTCCGCCGGCCCCCGGGGCGGATCCGCTCGATGTCGTCGCCGACTCCGAGCGCCATCTCCCAACGGGCCACGGGCGCTTCGGCGACCAGGAGGCGGACGGCGGCGACCTGCCGACCGTCGTGGCGCTCGCCCATGAAGTCGTACGGCGCCTCCGTCCAGGCCGCTTCCACCCGGTGGGTGCCGGGCGGGATCCGCTCCGCGAGCTCCCGGCCTGGCCGGGCGCGCAGGTCGGACTCGTCCTCGTCCGGCCACGGCGCGTCGACGACGAGGCGGCCGCTGGGTATGCGGATCGTGGTCACCTCCCGTACCTCGACGACGCGGACGGGCGTCGACGGGTCGTCGTAACGCGCGCCGAGCGTGACCCCTGGTGTGAAGGCCGTGTCCAGGTACCAGCTCTCCTCGGGCCCGGCCGCCACCCGGGCGTCTGCTGCAAGATCCATGCCGTGCACGCTATTCGATCGCACCGACACTCCCCACCGGCCGGGCGGGAAGATCGCTTGCGCGGCCACGGCGCCACGGGGAGACTCCGACGCATGACTACGCCGCCATCGTCACCCACGCCTCTGCACACTGACGGGTCGTCGTCCATCCGCATCGGCGCCCTCGCCCCGCTGACGAGGCCCGGCTGGGTCGAGGCGGGCCGGCACCTGATCGCCGGGCTGGAACTGGCCGTTCGCGAAGTCAATGACGCCGGCGGGATCGACGGCCGGCCGCTCGAACTGCTGGTCCGGGACACCGCCGCCGATCCGCAGCGAGCGGAGGCGGCGGTGGACGAGCTGGCGGGTCTGGGTGTGGTGGCGCTGGCCGGGGAGTACCACAGCGTCGTCGCCCGCGCCGCCGCCACCAGGGCCGACGCCCTCGGGCTGCCGTTCCTCTGCTCGTCGGCCGTCCTCGACGCGCTCACCGAGGAGCCGACGGAACGGGTCGCCCGGATCTGCCCGGCGCAGTCCCACAGTTGGCGGGTCTACGCGGACTTCCTCCTCGGCGCGGGCCACCGCCGGATCGCCGTGGCGATCCAGCCGAGTGTGTACTGGGCGTCCGGGACCCGCATCCTGCGGGAGTACCTCGCTCCGCGCGGCGGCACCGTCATCGAGCTCGACATGGGCGAGCTGTCCCCCGACGTCGTGTGCGACCGACTCGCCCACGACGGCGCGACGGCGCTCCTCCTGCTGACCGGCGCCCCGGAGCCGGCCGTGTCGGTGGTCAAGGCCGTGCGGTGCGACCAGCGCCTCGCCGAGGTCCTCATCGGTGCTCCGGCGGGGCAGCCGGAGTTCGCCGAGTGGGCGGCGCTGCTGGGCGACGACGGCGCGGCCGTCCCGTTCCCGCGCTACCTGCCGGAGCGTCTCGGCCCGATCGGCGCAAGGGTCGAGACGGCCCTGCGTGAACAACTCGGCCAGGAGCCGTCCTTCGTCGCGTTCGAGGGCCACGACACGATCACCGTCCTCGCCGACGTCCTGCGGTCGCACGGCACAGATCCGACGCGCGTCACCGAAGCCTGGCCGAGCGTCGACGTCGAGGGCACCCGCGGGCGGATCCGCTTCTCCCGCACCCCGGGCGTCGGCGTCCGGCAGTGGGCCTGGCCCCCGGTCCAGGTCGTCGACCGGGACCCGGCGGACGCCGGGCGCTTCCGGGTCCTCCACTCCGGCTGAAGGGGCGCCGCCCGCACGGTGGCTACCAGCCGGCCGGGAAAAGTAGCCATGGACATAGTGGCCATCGCCCCACGGACACGGCCCACGGGGTGATGGCCGCGGGCCGCGTCCTCGCCCTGGTCCTCCGGCGCGCCGACGCCGAACTCGCGGCGCTGACCGCCTGAGCTACCCCGGGGTGTCCAGGTACGCGAACTCGCGGGCCCAGGCGGCGTACCACGCGTGGAACCACGGGTGCGTCCGGGCCAGCGGGACGATGGTGGTCAGCGTCTCCCGGTAGTACGCGCGGCGCTTCTCCGGGCGCGGGTGGGTGTCCAGGCGCTGCACGTTGCTCAGGCGGTCGGCGAGCTTCACCACCAGCGCGTCCTCGGGCGCGTGCCGCAGCCGGTCCAGGTACGCCGCCCGGGCCTCCGCCTTCGACCGACCCCCGGCCGGCTCGTCCTTCGTCACCCACCCGACCAGTTCCGCGACCCGCGGCCCGAACCGCTCGCGCACCTCGGCCGCCGTGCACCCGGTGTCCTCGACGACGTCGTGCAGGACCGCCGCCCGCAGCACGTCCACGTCGGTCACTCCGGCGCCCTCGACCAGGACACGCACGGCCTCCAACAGGTGCTCCAGGTACGGCTCCCCGGCCGGGCGGCGCTGCGCGCCGTGCCACCGCACCGCGAACTCGACCGCCTCGTCCAGTTCGGCGAGCCCGGCCGCCAGCTCCCGGACCTCGGGCCATCCGCCCGCCGCCTCGAACGTCCGCAACGCCGTGCCCATCACGTCCCCCTCGCCTCGCGCTCAGCTTCCGAGGATCCTACGACGCTCCTCGGAGCGCGGTGCCCTGGCCGTGAGGAGCAGCAGGAGTCCGCAGCCGGCCACCAGGATCCAGCCCGGACGTGAGGCGTGCGCGAGCTCCGCCGGGCCGGCGTGCGCCACGAGGGCGCCGGCGAGCGCGATGCCGAGCGCGGAGCCGACCTGGCGTGCGGTGGACGTGATCGCGCCGGCCACCCCGGCCCGCGCGGGCGGCAGTCCGCCGACCGCCGTGTTGGTGATCGGCGCGTTGGCGAAGCCGAAGCCGACGCCGATGAGCAGGTAGGCGCCCAGCAGCAGGGCCACGCTCGTGTTCCGGTCGAGCCCGACCAGGCAGAGGCCGCCGGCCAGGATGAAGGCGCCGGCCACGGCCAGCGGGAGCCACGGTCCGCGCCGGCCGACCAGTCGGCCGGACCAGGGCGCGCACACCGTCGCGCCGATCGCCATCGGCAGGGTCGCGGCCCCGGCGGCCAGGGGCGAGAAGCCCCGGGCGTGCTGCAGATACAGGGTGTTGAGCAGCAGGGTGACGTTCAGGGCGACGAAGACGGCCACCGCGCCCAGCACGGCACCACTGAACACCGGACTGCGGAAGAGCCGCAGATCCATCAGCGGTTCGGCTCGACGGGACTCGACCCGCACGAAGGCGGCCGTCGCGCCGGCCGCCAGCGCGTAGGCCGCCAGCGCGGCCGGTGAGGTCCAGCCGATGCGCGGGCCCTCGATCAGGACGCCGACGCCGGCCGCGATGACGACGGCCAGCAGCGCCTGCCCCGGGAGGTCGAGCCGCCGCGCCCGCGCTCCCCGGGACTCGGGCACGAACACCGCGCTGAGCACGAGGGCGATCAGCACGACCGGGGCATTGATCCAGAACAGCGACCGCCAGCCCAGCCCGGCCAGGAGCGCGCCGCCGGTGACCGGGCCCACGGCCGTGCTCAGCCCGAAGACCGACGCCCAGACGCCGATCGCCCGTGCCCGCTCGCGCGGGTCCGGCATCGCGTTCACCACGATCGCGAGCGCCACCGGGCTGAGCATCGAGGCGCCGACGCCCTGCACGGCGCGGGCGGCCACCAGCCAGCCCACCGAAGGCGCCGCCGCGCAGGCCAGCGAGGCCGCGCCGAACACCGCCAGCCCGGTCCGGAACACCCGTCGGCGTCCGAAGCGGTCCGCCAGCGCGCCGGAGGAGATCAGCAGGCCGGCCAGGACGACCGTGTAGGCGTCCACCGTCCACTCCAGGCTGCGGACGCCGACCCCCAGGCCGCGTCCGATGGCGGGCAGGCCCACGTTGACGACGGTGGTGTCCAGGCCCACCAGGAACATGCTCAGGCAGCAGACCGCCAGCACCGTCCAGCGGTTGCGCGCGCCCAGGACGGGCTCGGGGTGGGTGATCGTCGCGGTCATGGTCCGCCTCTCGGGTCCGGGAGTACCAACCCGGTCAGGCTCGGCCAGGCCGACCGCCACCGACCAGCCTTTTTGCGAAGACCGCAAAAGAGTGGAGACTGGACGGCGTGGACGAAGAGTTGGAGCAGATCCTCGACGCCATCGGGCCGCGGCTGCGCACGCTGCGCCGCGACAGGGGCCTCACGCTGGAGGCGCTCGCCGCCGCGACCGGGCTCTCGGTGAGCACGCTGTCCCGCCTCGAATCGGGTCTGCGGCGCCCGACCCTGGACCTGCTCATCCCCCTCGCACGCGCGCACCGCGTCCCGCTCGACCAGCTCGTGGCCGCACCGGCCACCGGCGACCCCCGGGTGCACCTCACACCGCTGCGCAAGGACGACGGCAGCGTCCTCGTGCCGCTGACCCAGTACCCGGGCCGGGTCCAGGTGTTCAAGCACGTCCTCGCGCCCCGCGAGCCGAAGCTCGTCACCCACGAGGGCTACGAGTGGCTGTACGTCCTCGCGGGCGAGCTGCGCCTCGTCCTCGGCGACCGCGAACACACGCTCCGGCCGGGCGAGGTGGCCGAGTTCGACACCGCGGAACCGCATTGGTTCGGTCCGACGGGGGCCGGCGCCGTGGAGATCCTGCACCTGTTCGGACCGCGCGGCGACCAGGCCGTCGTCCGCACGAGCCCTCGGCGACCGACGTCTCCCTGACGGGACGGCAACGGGGTCAGACGGCGACCGCGACCGTGCTGTAGTGATGCACGAACACGCGCTCCACGGCACGGCGGACGCAGCTGGCCGGTTCGTCGATGCCGATCCGCTCCCGGGCGTACGCGTGGACCAGGTTGGGCAGGTGGTAGCCCGCCGCACTCTCCTCGACCAGATGGGAGCGGACGAGGGCCGTGAGGAGTGCCCGCGTCTCGGTGTCGGGGCGGCCGGCGAGGACGGCGGCGGTCCGCGCGGTGAACGGGCGCCGCGGGTGCAGGGCCAGGAGCCTGAGCAGGCGGCGTGATTCGCCGGGCAGCTTGGCGTCGGTGGCGGCGAGGGCGGCTCGCACGCCGCCTTCGAGGGCCAGGGCGGTGAGGGGCTCGGGCGAGTAGTCGGCGAGTTCCCAGTCGGGGTGCTCGCGCAGGTGACGGCCGATGACGGACAGCGCCAGGGGGTGATGGCCGAGGAGTTCCGCCATCCGCCCGGCCGTCTGCTCGTCCTCCTCGATCCGGCTCGATCCCGCGGTCGCGCGCAGGACCGCCAGCGCCTCCTTCGGTTCCAGCGCCGGGACGGACATGCGCCGCACACCGTCCAGTTCGGCCCGGCGGGTGCGGGACGTGACGAGGGTGGTACCCGTCGGCCCGGCAGGCAGGAGGGGCCGCACCTGGTCCGCGTCGGCGGCGTCGTCCAGGACCACCAACGGCGCCGACGCGCCGAGCAGTTGGCGGTAGAGGCGGACGCGGGCGTCCAGGCCGTGCGGAATCCGCTCGCCCGCGACGCCGAGGATCCGGAGGAAGGATTCGAGGACCGCCCGGGGATCGGCGGGCGGCGCGCCGCCGACGGCGGATCCCCTCAGGTCGGCGAAGAGCACCGGACGGGCCGTCCGGGTGCGGCGGGCAAGGTCGACGGCGAGGCTGGTTTTGCCGATGCCGGCCTGCCCTTCCAGGACGAGCGCACCGTCGTCGAGCACGTGTGACGCCCGCTCCACGAGTCCCTCCCGGACGACGTGCCCGGCGGGCAGGTCCGGAAGGCGGCCCGCCGCGGCGACCCGGCCGGCCGCCTCGGCCTCACCGAGGACCGTGCGCAGGGCCTGCCGCCAGGCGGAGACCGCGGCGGCGTCGCCGTCGACCAGGGCGTGCACGACGGCGAGCAGCAGGTCCGCGTTGGGACGGCGGCGGCCGAACCGGAAGCAGTTGCCGACGGTCGACCGCGCCGGCCACTCGCCGCAGGGCCGGCCGGCCCGCTGCCAGGCGAGATGCACGCGCCGGGTGATCTGTGTGATGGACGGGTTCCCGGCCCGGGCCTTCAACTTCCTGAGCTCCGCGACGAAGTCGTCCATCGTGCGGACCTCGCCCGGCTCCCATTCCCGCAGCACCGACGCCCTCCCCCGCTGACACCCGCCGAACCGATCCAGGAACGTACGTTCCAAGTTAGCGGCGGCCGGTGTCGCCCTGTCAAGCCGCCCCTGTCGGAGCGTGCAGGCAACTGCGCTTTTCGGAAGGGGACATGAGTAGGCATCAAGGACCGCGTCGGCACGTTCACCCGCCGGACGTGCTACCCCCCGGCACGGCTCCCGAGCGTCGTGAGCGTCGCGGCCACCGTCGCCCCGAGCGACTCCGCGTCCGCGCCGGCCCGGGACCGCAGGTTCACCCCGTACGCGAGCAGCACCAGCAGATCCGCGGAGGCCGCCGGATCGACGCCCGGTGCGAGCTCGCCCGCCTCCCGCGCGTCCAGCAGCGCCCCGTACAGCGCCTCCCTTAGCTGCCCGTGGTGCCGGTCCAGGATCTCCCGGACGTCCGGGTCGCCATTCTCCGTCCCGGCGTGCGCGTTCACGACCATGCAGCCCCGCCGGGCGTGCTCGCCCGAACACCGCGTGGCGATCAGCCGGGTGAAGTAGTCGGCGACCGCCGCCAGCCCGCGCCCGTCCTCGGCCAGCCGGTCGATCATCGGCAGGGAGCGCCGCTCCCGGTAGCGCCGCAGGGCCGCCAGGTAGAGCTCGCGCTTGCCCCCGAACGTGGCGTACAGGCTCGACCGGCTGAGCCCGGTCGCGGTCACGATGTCCTGGATCCCGGTCGCGGCCAGGCCCCGCTCCCAGAACAGCCGCTCGACGGTCGCCAGCGCCGCGTCCGGATCGAAGTGCTTGATGTCCGGCACGTCGCCACCTCGCTCACCTGGAATGCGGGTTCCAAGATAACCGCCACCGGCATCCGCGCGAAGGGCCCATGCTCCCGCATCCAGGATCGTCCACGATCGCCTACGGCCCGGTCCGCCGAACCCATCCTGAGCGCATGCAGCGAATCCCCTCCCTCTGGCCGGCCGCCTACGGCACCGGCCGTTCGCCCCTGCGGCGCCTGCCCGCGAGGCTCCTCGTCCGCGCCGCCGCGTTCATCCGCCGACTGGCGCTGGCCGACCACCGGCCGTTCACCACTCTGTGAGCGTCCGCACCAGGTTGTGCTCGGCGATCGCCGCCATGGCCTCACGCGCGGGGAAGTCCCCGTCGAGCAGGCGCAACGGCCCGGCCGTCAGGGAGAGGCGCTGCGCCAAGGCGTAAAGGGCCAGCCGGTCCTCGTCCAGCCCCGGTGCCGCCAGCGGGCCGTAGGCGTCGTGCAGGCGGATCCGCAGGAAGACGTGCTCCCACTCGACGTCGAAGTACACCGCGCCCTCGATGTCGATCAGCACGGGCTGCCCGGCCGCGTCCACCAGCACGTGGTCGGGCCCCAGTTCACCGTGCACGACCGCGTACTCCGCACGGGGGCGCACCGCCGCCGCCAGGCTCAGCAAGCGCTCGTCCAGCCGGCCGGCGGCCCCCGCGATCCGGGGATCCCGCGACGCCGCCTCGGCGAGGTCCCGCCGCGCCCGCTCCAGCACGACGGCCTCGCACGACGTCCCGCGCGACGTCCCTCCGCCGTCGACGACGGCCACCTTGCCGTACTCGGCCGCGCGGTGACGTCCCATCTCCTCCAGCGCCTCCCCGAGCCGGGCCATGACCGGTGCGGCGGCGCGCGGGTCGCGCGCGAGCAGCGCCTCCAGGCTCTCGCCGCCGAGGTCCTCGACGATCGCCAGGTCGGCCGGGGAGTGAACGCGGTCGCGGTCGACGAACCGGACGGCCGGCAGGCGGACGCCGAGACCGTCCAGCCGCGCGTGCGCCGCCTCGAACAGGCCGAGCCCCAGGCCGGGCGAGAACGGGTCGGTGAGGTCGTCGTCGCCCTCGGCGGCGGGCCAGCAGTTCTCGTCGGCCTCCCACACGTAGGCGATCGCCGTCGAATCGTCGTCCATGAACAGGCGGTACACGCCCTTCTTGCTGCCGCCCGCGACCCGCTCGACCGCCGCCAACCGCCGCCCGCCGCCCAGCGCGGCCCGCGCCGCACCGGCCAACCGCTCGCGCGCCCCTGCCTTGGGTGTCACGTCGCCTCTCCCGGTCAGTCGCCGAGGAACCACAGGTACAGGTGCGTCCCCCGCTCGACGACCCGGCACAGCTCACGGGCCTGGTCCACCCAGTCGCCGCCGCAGACAGCGGGCAACCGGTCGAACTCCGCCAGCAGCAACGGCACCTGCCGCTGGTTGAACACCGCGTCCCCGTAGGGGGTCAGGGCCCAGAGCATGGGGAATTCGGCCGGGTCCAGTTCCGCGAAGGCGGGGGTCCACTCCACGCCGCCCGCCGCCCGCGCCACGGCCTTGCGGCTATCGCCAAGCACCGCCATATTGATCATTCGCCGACCATAGCGACGCCGGTCCACGGCGGGCGAAGGGTTTTCCGGAGGAGGAACGTTGACGGAGCCGGGTGCCGGGGCCGGCCTTCCGGCTGCCCTGGTGGAGCTGTGGCGCGTGGCCGACGGCCTCATGACGGACAGCGGGGTGACCGTGTACTCGGCCGGGTGCATCGGCGAGCGCAACGCCACGTACGAAGTCGCCCGGTACGCGCCGGGGTTCGTCCTGATCGGCGACGACAGCGGCGGCCGCGGCTTCCTCGTGCGCGCCGGCGATCCGGCCTCCGCCGTGTTCTCGTCGGACCTCGGCGATCTCGGTCCCGAGGACTTCGAGGTCGAGTCCCCGGACTTCACGTCCTGGATCGAGTCGCTCCGCCCGGACGGGTCCGGCCCTTCCCGCTGACGGCCCTTCCCGCGGACCGTCATTCCTCCTCGCTCCGGTTGCGCATCCGGTAGCGCCAGAGGGCGTCCGGCCTGTGATCGTGCTCGACGTACGGGCCGGGGCCGACGCGTTCGTACGCCTCCTCCGTGCGCGGGTGGTCGCGGACGGCGAGGCCGTAGGCGGCCTCCAGGCGCAGGTCCCGGTCCTCCTCGTCCAGCAGTGCGGGGAGGGCGTCCATGACGGCGGGTGCACAGTCCTCGGATCCGGCGAGGGACGCGGCGGCGCGGTTGCGGACGACGACGTAGTCGGCCCTGCGGCGGCAGCCCGATTTCCCGCCGGTTGCGCACTGAAGCCGACAAGCGGATAGGCAATCCACTTGTGCTACCGTCGGGCCCACGAAACGGATGGACTATCCACATGACTATCCGAACGGCTCGCGGAGGGGCACCATGAGGAAGACGGCGGTCGTCACGGCCGGAACGGGCGGGATCGGCCTGGAGACGGCACTCGGCCTGGCCTCGGCCGGCTACGCGGTCACCGTGGTCGGGCGCAGCGCCGACCGCGGGGTCCGGGCGGTCGAGCGGATCGACGCGACGGGCCCGGAGCACCCCGCCCGCTTCATCGCCGCCGACCTCGCCTCGCTCGCCCAGGTGCGGGCGCTCGCCGAGCGGATCGCCGCCGAGCACGCCGCCTCGGGCGAGCCGCTCACCGTACTGGTCAACAACATCGGGGCGATGTTCCCCGAACGCCGCCTCCTGGACGGCGTCGAGGCGTCCTTCGTCGTCAACCACCTCTCGCCGTACCTGCTGACGGAGCTCCTCCTGCCCACGCTCACGGCCGGCGCGCCGAGCCGGATCGTCAACGTGACGTCGGCCGCGGTCGGGGTCGCCAAGCGCACGTTCGAGGCCGCCGAACCGCCGGGCGGGTACTACGGGTTCCACTGGTACGGCCGGGCCAAGCTCGCCAACCTCGCGTACACGCTCGACCTGGCCGCGCGGCTGGACGGCACGGGCGTGTCCGTCCTCGCCGCCGACCCCGGGGGCGCGGCGACGGACATGACGGACGGCACGCTCACCGATCCGCGGATCGTCTCGCCCGCGCTCCGGCTGCTCTGGCCGCTGGTGCGGCGGAAGTTCGAGCGCTCGACGTCCGGGCCCGCGTCCGCCGCCGCGCGACCGTCGATCGTCGCCGCCACGGCTGAAGGACCGGCCGGCCGGACCGGGGTCGTCATCGGTGCCGGCGGCCGTCCGGTGACAGCCTTCCGCGCCGCGACCGACCCGCGCGTCGCGGCCGCCGTGCGCCGGCTCAGTGAGCTGCACGCCCCGCTCGAGCAGCCCTGACCACCCGGGGCGTTCCGGATCACCCATCCGGTTAGGATGGCCGGATGCCGACCCCGCGCCCAACTCCGACGACGCCGCCGCCGCTGCTGCGCAAGGACGCCGCCCGCAACTGGGAGCAGATCGTCGCCGTCGCCCGCGGCCTCGTCGACCGGGGCGAGCCGCTCCACCTCAACGACATCGCGCGCAGGGCCGGGCTCGGCGTCGGCACCGTCTACCGGCACTTCGCCACCCCCGAGGCGCTGCTGGAGACCGTCGCCGCGCCGTGCTTGGAGGGCCTGGTCGCCCACGGCGAGCAGGCCCTTGCGGCTGCGGACACGGATGCGGACGCCTGGTCGGCACTGGAAGGCTTCCTGTACCGCACCGTCGAGGCCCAGGTCACCGATGCCTCCCTCACCCCGGTCACCGCCGCCGCCACGGACGCCCTGCCGCGCACGACCGAGCTCAAGGCGGCGCTGTTCGCGGCCGGCACCGCGCTCCTGCACCGCGCCCACGAGGCCGGGGTCGTCCGCCGCGACGTGACCGCCGCCGACCTCGTTCCGCTCATGTGCGGCGTCGCCCACGCGGTCGACGTCCACCACGCGACCGCCCCCGCCTCCCCACGCTCCAACCGCCTCGGCACCGCCCACCGTTACCTCGCCGCGCTCCTCGGCGGCCTGCACGCGTAACCACAGCGCCACCCACACCGCGCGGCGGAACGCAAGCGGAGTTGCCCCCGTCGGTGCCCGATGAGCTAATGGAAGCGTGCGCGTACGTCCCGTCCCGTCCGACCAGCACCCACCCAGCACCCACGGGAGCACGTCATGACCGACGGACCCGAGCCCATCAGCGCCGACGCCCTCCGCGCCCTCCACCGCGAACTCACCGAGCTGCGCGTCACCCGGGACGCCGTCGCCGGGACCCTCCGCGAGGGCGAGCCGACCGGGGACCGCGCCGACGAGGCCGACGAACTGCAGCGGGCCGACGACGTCACCCGCATCGACCGCCGGATCGCCGAGATCGAGGCCCGCATCCGCGAGGCCGCCGTGGCCGGCCCGCCGTCCACCGACGCCGTCGGGGTCGGCAGCACGGTGACCGTGCGGTTCTCGGACGGCGAGGAGGCGACCTTCCACCTCGGCGAACTGGCCGAGGACCTGGACGAGGCCCTGATCACCGCCGACAGCCCGCTCGGCCGCGCCCTCCTCGGCTGCCACGCCGGCGAGACCGTCACCTACGACACCCCCGACGGCACGACCCGCACGAAGCTCCTCTCCCTCGGCCCCCGCGCCTGAACGCCCCGCCGTCCGCAACGGAAGGTTCCCCTGCATGAGCGTCACGACCCGGTACCGGAACGCCTGGGAGGGCTTCTGGCAGGAGGCACCCGACGAGCCGGGCGGCGTCATCTGGGACGCGGACGCCTCCCGCACGGCCGCCCGCCACGTCGCACTGTTCGAACCGCACGTCGAGGACCGGCAGTTGCCGGTCCTCGACCTCGGCTGCGGCAACGGCACCCAGACCCGCTACCTCGCCGGGCACTTCCCTCGCGCCCTCGGGCTCGACCTCTCCCCCGCCGCCGTCGGCCTCGCCCGGCGCCAGGACCCGGACGGGCGCGCCGAGTACGCCCAGCTGGACGCGACGGACGGCGCTGCGGTCCAGGACCTGCACGAGCGCCTCGGCGATGCCAACGTCTACGTGCGCGGCGTGATCCACCAGAGCGAGCCGGCCGACCGCCGACCGGTCGCCGAGGCCGTCGCGACGCTGGCCGGGCGGCGCGGCCGGGCCTTCGTCGTCGAGCTGTCCGAGGCGGCGAAGCCCGTCCTCATGGGCCTCGCCCAGCGCCCGGAGGGGCCGCCGCCGAAGTTGCGGCCCGTCTTCGCGCACGGGCTCGCGCCCGCCGAGGTCGCCGACGGGACCTTCGCCGAACTCTTCCGCGCCGCCGGGCTCGCCGTCCTCGCATCCGGGGAGATGCCGCTGTCCCTCACGGAGTCCGCCGCGGACGGCAGCCCGATCGAGCTGCCGGCGCGGTGGCTGGTGGTGGGCGCTCACTCGTAGGCGCCCGGCGGTAAAGGCGCCCGGCGGTAGAGGCGCTCAGCCCAGGTGGAGGGCGGCCATCGCCTGGTCCGCCATCTTCGACTCGCCCAGTGGGTTGGGGTGGACGAGCGCGAGGCTCGTGCTGAAGAACAGCGGCTCGATCCACCGCGTGCCGACCGGCGCGCAGGCGTCGTGGCCGTTCGACACGGCGCTCATGTCGACGTAGGTGGCCCCGGTCGCGGCGGCCGCCTTCTTGACGGCCTGGTTCAGGTGGGTCTGGAGGTCGCGCAGGTACGGGACGTCGCCCGAGGCGAGCGGCATCTTCGGGTAGCAGGACGGGTCCGCCGTGGCCGGGACGATCCAGGGGTAGCCGAGGATCGCGACGCGCGCGTGCGGCGCCTTGTTCTTCACGGCGCGCAGCGCGGCCTCGACGGCCGGGCCCGTCTTGGTGTCGATCGTCCGGTTGAAGCTGTCGCCGTACGCGTCCTTGCACGGGCTGCCGAAGCCGGCGGTGAGCACGCCGAGGCTGCCGCAGGCGAGGATCGAGCTGATGAAGGTGCTGTTGTCGTTGCCGCCGATCGTCAGCGTGACGACGTCGGTGTTCGCGCCGACGGCGGCGAGCTGGGGCGCGACGCCCGGGTACTGGCCCCCGGCGAAGTCCTTCGTCTGGGCGCCGCCGCAGCTGACGTCCGTGAGGCGGGCGCCGGTGCGCGCGGCGATGAGGTGCGCGTAGTTCCTCGTCGAACGGGCGCACAGCAGCGGGGCGGTGGGGTCGAGCGGGAAGTTGCCGGAGGCGGCGCTGTAACTGTCGCCGAGGGCTATGTAGCTCACCGGGCCCTCGGCGGCCGCCGGACTGGCCGCGACGAGGGCGAACCCTGCGGCGGCGGCAACGGCGACGGCGGACACGCGGGACGCGGCAGCACGGAGCGGCATGGGGGTGCTCCTTCGGTGGGGGGTGTCGTGCCGCACCCCGGGGGGTGGCGTGGGGACGGCACGAACTGCGGCTCGCTCAACTCCCCCGGTGGGACGGGGTTTCGTTGGCATGTCCTCGAAGTTACCGACGGGTTAGACGGGGCGTCAATAAGAAGGACGCACCCCTTTCGTCCCGTCGCCCCCGCCCGGTGTTCCCCTCCGCCCGCTACCCCCGGTGGCCGTCAGCCGCTCCCCGCCGGACGGCGCGTCACGGAGTGGTCCGGACCGGGAAGCCGGTCGCGCGGCCCTGGGCCTTCAGCCAGGTGAGCACCTGGTCGAGGGCCTCGACGGTCTGCTGGCGGTCGCCGCCGCCGTCGTGGAACAGGAGGGTCGGACCGTTGCCGATCTCCTTCTTGACCGTGCCGACGATGGCGGCGGTGCCGGGCTTGTCGAAGTCCTTGGAGTCGATGTTCCAGCCGAGCGGACGCATGCCGTTCGCGGCGGCGATGCGCCGGCTGTCGGGAGTGAACGCACCGCCGGGGGCCCGGTAGTACAGCACCTGGGCACCGCCGCCGGCAGCGTCCTCGATCATCTTCTTCGCGTCCAGGATCTCCTTCTGCTGGTACGCGACGGGCTTCTTGTCCATGGAGGTGTCGTGGTCCACGGTGTGGTCGCACAGCCGGTGGCCTGCCGCGACCACCTCCTTGACCAGGTCGGGGTGGGCCTTGGCCTGCGGTCCGATCATGCAGAACGTCGCCTTCACGCCGTGCCGCTTGAGCACGTCGAGGACCTTCGGGGTCCACACGGGGTCGGGGCCGTCGTCGATGGTGATGTTGACGGCGTTGCCGCCCGCCTCGGAGGCGTGGGCTATGCCGTCGGATATCCCGCTCTGCTGCTGCGTACCGCCGTCGCCGCCCTGGGCGCTGCCGTCACTGTTGTGGCCGTCGGTGGTGGCGCCGCCGCCCTGCTCCCGGGCGACGTTCTGCTGAGGGGAGTGGAGCGACCCGGTCACCGTCGGAACCGCCCAGGCCGCCGCCACCACGGCGACGGCCCCTACCGCGAGGGTCACCCGCGACCGGTTGCCCATACTCCCCACGCGCGCCTTGATGTCCATCAACGACCACTCCCCCCGACTGCCGGTTGCAAGCTCTCCGATGACCATGACGTGAACCGGACCGGAAGAGGTTCCCGCAGTTCGACGCGCGTAGTGGGAATACGGACGGACAGGACGCGCAGGTCGCGGGCACCGGCAATCCGTTGGCCCCTGGCCGACCGGCCCGACTAGCCTGACCGGAACGGTGGACGGACGGTGGACGAACGGAGGCCGGTCATGGAGCGCAAGTCGCCTCAGCAGAAGAAGCTGCTGAGCTACCTCAAGGACGGACGCAACAACTACGGCGAGAACGACAAGAGTTCACGCAGGAACATCCGCAGGAACAAGCGGGCGGTCAACAGCGCCAACCGACGCCGTGAACACCTGGCCCTGGCCGCGTCCACCGGGGCCGACGCGACCGACGAAGCGGGTACGGACACGATCGATCGTGACCTGCACCGCCACCGCCCCAAGAGGTGGAGGAAGTCGCCCGACCTCCCCCTCGGCAAGGACGTGATCGGCGTACTGGAGTGGCGCGTCCACAAGGGCACCGACGCCGAGGAGCGCGCCCGGGCCCGCATCCGTCGAGTACGCGAACGCCTCGGCGAGGCCGAGCCCTCCTGAACGGACGCCGGCCCGGTCGACGGTCACGTCGGGCCCGGCGGTCCGTTGCTTGTGTGGGGGGATGCGAACGGACCGCCGGGGCGTGCGGGTCGGAAGGGGAGAACCGTCCGCACGGTGGGACCGGACGCGTTCGGGGCAGCCCCATCTTGCAAATCCCCGCACCCCCGCCGCAGACCCTCCAGCCGCGACGCGGGCCGCGTTCGGTCCCACGCCTCGGAGACCCCGTGCAGCCCGGCGGATAACACTTTTTTCTTCTACGACCTTTCTCGCCGCCGCCTACGTGTGTACCTCCTGCCCACGGCGGAGTGACCGGCCCGTTCACCGCACGAAGACTCCGATGCCGTTCGGGATCGGGCGCTCGCCGCCGTCCAACTGGTTGCGCACCGCGGGACGGCCGGTGGACGGGTCGCGGGTGACCATCGTGGCGGAGCTGCCGCCGTCCAGCTGGACCGCCGTGGTGGCGCCCAAGGCCTGGAGGGTGTCGGCCAGTTCGCGCATCGTCAGGCCCGGGGCGTCGTCGCTGCGGCCGTCCGTGGCGACCAGTAGCAGGGTGTGGCCGCCTCCGGTCAGGGCGGCTGCGGCGCGTGGTTCGCGCTGGCTCGCGTCCTGTCCGGTGAGCGGTCGGCCGTCGAGCAGGATCGGCGAGGCGCCGAGGGCCCAGCGCGGCGGGAGGCCGTCCTGGCCGGCCAGGCGGTAGTCGACCCGGACCCGGTCGCCCTCCCGCAGGCCGCGCAGGTGGCGGGCGCCGGCCTCGCGGCCGAGCAGGACCACCGCGTCGTCGGGCACCCGGCCGCTGCCCGGCTACGGCTGCTCGGAGACCACCCGGCCGTGCCGCACGGTCACCTCGAACGTCTCGCTGCTGCACGGCGCGGCGCGGTGGAGGTCCGTGCCGCAGACGGCGCGGGCGCGGGAGGTGTCACCCCACTCGGGGGTGAAGGCGCCGATGCCGTCCTCCGCGATGGCGTACTGGTTCAGGCCGCGCAGCGGGACCGTCCCCCGCGGGCTGTCCACCGTGCCGCGCAGGTGGAGACGCCCGAGCCGGAGGCGGCCGTCGAAGCCGCCCGCCAGGACGTCCTCGACCGTCCCGCCCGGCGGCAGCATCCAGCCGAAGCGCTGCGCGGTGGGTACGGCCCCCTTCAGCGGCCGGCCCTGCGCCACCTCCGGGCCGACCGGCGCGCCGGTGGCCGGGACGCCTGGGTGCTGTTCCTCGCTGATGTTGAAGAAGTCGCCGTTCACGGCCGCCACCGCGCCGCGCTCCCCGGCCAGCCGGGTGAGCGGCTCCCGCGCGGCCACCGCGCTTGGGTGCAGCAGGCCGACCGACACCCCCGGCCGGTCGAGGTCGACGGTCACCACGTGCAGCCAGGCGGGCCCACGGCCCGTCGGCACCTCCAGCAGGCGGTACGTCACGCCGCGCGCCACCCGGGACCCGTCGGGCGTCGCGGTGGCCGGACCGGCCGGCCCGATCACCAGCAGTGCGGCCAAGGCGAACGCCGGGGACCGCCCTCTCGTGCTTCGCTGCATGCCGGGCATGTCTACCTACCCGACGTTCGGATGCAGACCGGCACCGGCGGACTTTCGCCCGAAACGCGGAAGATCACCAACCGAGCGCGGCCGCCAGGGCCTTGGCCTGCTCCGCCGTGATGCCGAGGGCCAGCGGGACCCGGCGCGGGCTGTGGTCGGACGAGCAGACCGGGATCGGGCTGCCCTCGCGGACGCTCCACGTCGGCTGGTGGGCGCTTCCCGGGTCGCCCAGCAGGTGGCCGGCCAGTCCGTCCACCGCGTCGGCCGGGAACCCCACGTCGGCGAGTGCGTTCGCCACGACGCCCCGCGCCCCGGCCGGAGTGTCCGCGGCGCCGAGGGCCGGGAGCAGGAGCAGGAGGCGGCGGGCCGGGTCGGCCAGGCCGTCGGCGCCGTCCTGCGCGCTGCCGGCCAGCTTCACCAGCTCCGGCCAGGACAGGCCGGGGCCGGAGCCGTGCGGGCCGTCCTGGGCGAGGAAGCCGAGCCGGCCCCACGCGGGGTGGTGGACGAGGTAGTCGACGGTGCTCTCGTCCTCCCAGTTCTGCCAGACGACGTACGCCGAGTGCCCGCCGTCGAAGGGCACGCGCAGCGCGGTGCCGGGTGCCTCGGCGTCGCCGAGGCGCGCGATCATCGCCTCGTGGGCGTCCGCGTCGACGCCGTACTCCTCGGCCGTCTCGTCCTCCACGCCGAAGGAGATCACGAAGTGGGTGAACCAGAAGGCGAGGTCGCCGGCGAGGTGCTCCCCCGCGACGACCTCGTCCCCGTCGAGGAACTCGGCGATGGGCATGTGAGCGGCTGTCATGCGACGCAACATAGCGCGACCGGCCGACAGCCCCGCACCTGGGCGAGCCCTACTGCAGCGCGACGATCTGCAGGCTCGCCGTCGAGGCGACCGTCCCGCCGGCGTACAGCGTGTGCCCGTCCGGGCCGACCGCGAAGCCGTTGACGCGTTCCTCGTTGAGCGCCTGGGCCTCGCCCTGGGCGACCGTGTCGGTCGTCGTGTCGAGGACGTACACCGACGGGCCGGCGCCCTCGATGGTGTCGTCGACGACGTAGAGCCGCGTGCCGTCCGGACTCACCTGCGGGTAGCGGAAGTCGACGCTGGTGGTGGTGAGCGTGAAGCGGGCGGTGACGGTGTCCGTGGCCGGGTCGATCTCGTCGCCCGCGCCGCCGTTGGCGCCGTTGACGGCGAACAGGCGGGTGCCGTCCGGGCTGAAGGCCAGCTGCGAGTCGTGCCCCGCGGCGGTGCCCGGGACGACGCGCGTCACGGCGGGCGAGGCGCCGGTGAGGTCGAGGTGGACGACGCCCGCCTCGCTGCCGACGTACAGGTCGTGTCCGCCGGGGCGGACGACCACGTTGCCGGGGATCGAGGCGGGGTACTCGACGGCCGACGTGAACGCCCGCTGCGCGGTGGCGAAGGAGAGCACGCGGCCGTTCCCGAGGTGGCCGACCGTCTGCGCGCCGGACTGCGACACGTACAGGGCGGCCCCGTCCGGGCTCAGCGCGATCCCGGCGGGCCAGCCGACACTCCCGCCGGACGGGCGCGGCTGGTCGGGGAGCACGGTCGTGCCGAGCAGGGACATCGACCGGACGTCGATCACGCTCAGGGTGAGGTAGTCGAGCACGTACAGCCTGGACCCGTCCGCGCTGAGCGCGGTGAACACCATCCAGCGGTTTGGCCCGAGCGCGAGCCCGCCGGCGGTGGCGCCGGTGCGGGTGTCGACGGTCTTCAGGACGAGGCCGCCCTGCGCGGTCGCGGTCACGACGTACGCGGTGGCGCCGTCCGGGCTCACCACCGGGGCGGCCACCTCGTTGCCGACCGCGATCACCGCCTCCGCTCCGGACACCGGCCCGGCCGCCTCCGCGGCGCCGCTCGTCAGCGCCAGGACCGCTCCGGCGGCGGCCAGTGCGACGCAGGTGCGCGCCACGGCCAAGGCCTTGATGGACATGGGTCCCCCCTCCTCGGCACCGCACGGTGCGGTGCGGTGCGGTGGGCAGACTAACGGGGGCGGCTGACCAGGGCATGACCGCACGCGCCTGCGGCCCGGAGTGCCGACGACTTTCGGACAGACGGAAGGGCTCGACGATCAGCCCCTGCACCGGTGGCACTGGTCCGAACGGTCGTGCGCCGCGGCCCACATGACGACCAGGCAGAACGCGCCGCCGGTGCCGAGGAGCCCGGGTACGAGCAGTTCCGCCCAGCCGAGGGTGTCGGTGCCCATCACCTGGCCGGGGTCGGCCGGGTCGTAGACCACGGCGACCGTGCCGCCGACCCCACCGCTGACGTTCCTCGTCCAGATGTCGGCCGGGGCACGCGGGGCCGGGGCGAAGTGGATCAGGTAGCCGGTGGAGCGCTTCTCCGTGCGCATCTCGGCGATGGTGGCGGTGGTGTGCACGCCGTGCCGTTCGAGGGAGACGTACTGCCGTTCCATCCGCACGACGGAGGCCAGCATGCCGACGCCCAGCACGGCCGTGAGGCCGATCGTCCACCACGTGCCGTGGCTCCGCCGCTGCCACCACCGCAGGCGTCGCCGGTGCACCCGCTGCCTCGGTGTCCTCCCCCGCATGCCGGTGATCATCCCACGTGGGCGCGGGGCGGCGGGAGGGCTCGGAGTGGGAAGTCGGCGTGATCGACTTCCCACTCCGAGGCCGTTCCGGCACCCGTATCAGCGGCCCCAGGAGCACCCTTCCCGCGAGGGTCGCGGCACCTTCACTCCGTACGGCTTCACTCCGTACGGCGGCAGCTCGAAGCCGACCTCCGCCCCGCCCTCGGCGGACGTCCCCGCGAAGACCGTGCCCCCGTCGGCGGCGACGAGGTCGTGCACGATCGCGAGGCCCAGCCCCGATCCCGGCGCGGACTGCTGGCCCGCTCCCCGGTAGAAGCGGTCGAACACGGCGTCCCGCTCCCCCGGGTCGATCCCCGGCCCCCGGTCGCGCACGGCGAGCCGCCGCCCGTCGATCCGTACCTCGATCGGGCTGCCGTCCGGACTGAACTTGACGGCGTTGCCGATCAGGTTGTCGACGCAGCGCTGGACGGCCCGCGGCCGGGCCAGCACCGGCACGGGCTCCGGACCGGCGGCGGTCACGGTGATCGCGCGCCCCGTCCGCTGCCGGTGGCGCTGGGCGCTCTCCTCCGCCGTCTCGGCCAGGTCGACGGCCGCCGGCTCCTCCTCGGTGTGCGCGTCGGTGGCGAGCTCGACGAGCTCGCGGACGAGGTCGTCGAGGGCGACGGTCTCGGTCACCAGCGTGCCGAGGATCTGCTCCTCGTCCTTCGGGTCGAGCCGGCCCCGCGCCCGCTGCAGCAGCTCGGCGCAGCCCCGGACGGAGGTGAGCGGGGTGCGCAGCTCGTGGCTGGCGTCCTGGACGAGGCGCTGCTGCTGCTCGCGCGAGCGGCGCAGGGCGCCGACCATCGCCTCGAACGCGCGGGTCAGCCGGCCGACCTCGTCGCGCCCGGCGGGCGGGAGCGCGGTGGTGAGGTCGCGGGTGGTGGTGATGTGTTCGGCGGCGCGCGCCAGGCGGCGGACAGGGCCGAGGATGCGGCTGAGGATGAGCCAGCTGAGCAGCGCCGACAGGGCGGTGGCTGCGGCGGTGGTCCAGGTGATCCGGGCCAGGAACTCGTGGTCGACGCGCTCGACGTCCGCGTAGGCCTGCCCGACCATCAGCGCTCCGCCGCCCGGCCGGGCCTTGGTGAGGAGGCCGTACGACGTCCCGTCGACGGTGACGTCCTCCTCGTGGGTGCCCTGCCCGCTCCTGGCCACGTCCAGCGCTCCCGGCGGGACGGGCAGCGGCGCACGGCCGGCCGTCAGCAACTCGACCGTCCCGTCGGCGAGGACGAGCTGTTCGGTGGTGTCGGGCCGCGGGTCCGGGCGGCGCGAGGCGTCGAGGATGACGGCGACGGCGTCGGCCCGGTCGTTGAGGCTACGGTCGAACTGGTCGGCGACGAGGTCCCGGACGCCTCGGTAGGAGGCGGTGACGGACACCCCGATCGCGAACAGGGCGGCGGCGATGACGACGGCGGTGATCCGCGCGCGCAGCATCAGGCGGACCGCAGGGTGTAGCCGACGTTGCGGACGGTGTGGATCACCCGGGGCTCGCCGCCCTCCTCCGTCTTGCGGCGCAGGTAGCCGATGTAGACGTCCAGGGAGCGCGAGTCGGTGTCGAAGTCGTAGCCCCAGATGCGCTCGTAGATCTGCGGGCGGGTGAGCACCGACCCCTGGTTGCGCAGCAGGAGTTCGAGCAGGTCGAACTCGGTCTTGGTGAGGTCGAGCGGACGGTCCCCGCGCTGTGCCCGGCGGGCGGCGGCGTCGAGGGCGATCCCGTCGAAGAGCAGCGGGCCGGTCTCGTCGAGGGGTGCGGCGCGGCGCAGCAGCGCGCGTATGCGGGCGAGGAGTTCCTCGACGGCGAAGGGCTTGGCGAGGTAGTCGTCGGCGCCCGCGTCCAGCCCGGCGACGCGGTCGCCGAGCTGGTGGCGGGCGGTGAGGACGAGGACGGGCAGCCGGTCGCCGCGGCGGCGCAGCATGCGGCACAGGGCGAGGCCGTCGAGGCGGGGCATGACGACGTCCACCACCGCGAGGTCCGGGCGCCGCCGGTCGAGGAGTTCGAAGGCCTCCTGGCCGTCCGCGGTCGTCAGGACCTCGTAGCCCTCGAAGCGGAGCAGCTGGTCGAGGGTGTTGCGCACGCCCGGGTCGTCCTCGACGACGAGGACGGTGCGGCGGGCTGCGGTGGCGTCTGTCATGGTGTCATCTTCGCTGGTGGCGGGGGTGGTCCCGGGATCCGGGTGGCCTGCCGCCAGCGTGCCCGTGGCACGTCGGCCGTTCGTAAGGGAAACGGCAGAGGCGTGTAAGAAGTCCGCTCGGCGTGCCCTCAGGCGTGGGCCGCCGCGCACTCCGGGTGGCCCCAGCTGCTGCCGACCTTGGTGATCTTGTCGCCCTTGGCGTACGGGCGGGTGCAGGGGCAGGTGCCGGGGTAGCGGGCGGCGAGGGTCCGGGCGGTGCCCGAGGAGGAGGTCTTCTTGGCGGCGGTCTTCGTGGCCTTGGAGGCGGTCTTCGCCGGGCGCGCGGACGCCGTGACCGGGTCCGGCACCGGGAGGTCGGCGGCCGTGCCGGCGGCGCCCTGCTGGGTGCGGGCGGCGTCGCTGGCGGCCTTGTCGGCGATGGCGTTCAGCGGGTCGCCGTCCACCTGGTGGGCGGGGACGTACACGAAGGCGACGTCCCGGCCCGCGAGCAGCGCGTCGATCTCCTGGATCAGCTCGCGGTTGGCGACCGGCTTCCCGGCGGCCGTCTTCCAGCCGTTGCGCTTCCAGCCGACGAGCCACTTGGTGACCGCGTCCCGGGTGTAGGTGCTGTCGAGGCGCACCTCCAGCGGGGCGGCGGCGTCGGTCGAGGCGAGGAGCTCGCGCAGGGCCGTCAGCTCGCCGATGTTGTTGGTGCTGTGCCCGAGCGCGCCGGACTGCCAGCGCTGCGGCGCCCCGGCGGCGTCCGCGACGACGTACGCCCAGCCCGCCGGGCCGGGGTTCCCCTTGGCAGCTCCGTCACAGGCTGCGATGACTCGTTCGTGCATGCCTCCGATCATGCCAGGGTCGGGCGGGCCTCCCGACCACGCGTTCAGGTCGCGCATTTTGTGTGATCCCGGGCCCCGCCGGGGGTCTCCTGTTCGAGAAGACCGAAAACGCCTGCGCCCCGAAGGACCCGCCGATGACCGCTGCCGCCGCCCGTCCGTTCTCCCGAGGCTGGCTGCTCGCGTCCTGCGTGCCGACGCTGCTCGTGCTCGGCATGGCCTTCTCCGTCCCGCGGAGCCCGCAGCCCGCCGCGGCAGCGGCCGCGCCCGCGATGGCCGACGGAATGGCCGGGATGCCGGGGATGACCGGCACGGCACCGGCTCCGGCCGCCGCGCAGGCCGCCGCGCCCGCCCGCGGCCTCGCCTCGGAGCAGGACGGGTACCGGCTCGCGCTGGAGACCACCGCCGCGCCCGTCCGCTTCACGATCACCGGGCCCGACGGCGCGCCGGTCACCGACCTCACCGTCCACCAGACGAAGCGGCTGCACTTCTACGCGATCCGCACCGACCTCACCGGCTTCCAGCACCTCCACCCGGAGCAGGCCCCGGACGGCAGTTGGACCGCCGACCTCGCACCCCTCGCCCCGGGCAGCTGGCGCCTGTACGCCGACTTCATCCCGAACACCGGCCCCCACAGCCCGGAGTACGTCCTCAGCCGCACCGTGACCGTCCCCGGCGAGGCCGCCCCCGTCCCGCTGCCCGCCCCCGCCGAGCGCACGACCGTGGACGGCTACACCGTCACGCTCCACGCCCAGCCCATGGCCGGGGCCTACCAGTTGACCGCGTCCTTCGAGAAGGACGGCCGCCCGGTCACCGACCTCCAGCCCTACCTGGACAGCTACGCCCACCTCAGCGCCTTCCACGAGGGCGACCAGGCCCTCGCCCACCTCCACCCCGCGAACGCCGTGACCGGCGACAACGGCGGCCCGACGCTGACCTTCCAGGCCATGCTCCCCGAGCCGGGCGACTGGCGCGTCTTCCTCCAGTTCCAGACCGCGGGCCAGGTCCACAC
This sequence comes from Kitasatospora sp. NPDC057936, assembly GCF_042887525.1. Lineage (NCBI taxonomy): Bacteria > Bacillati > Actinomycetota > Actinomycetes > Kitasatosporales > Streptomycetaceae > Kitasatospora > Kitasatospora sp. NPDC057936. The sequence continues at coordinate 49,173 of NZ_JBHVPD010000017.1, read as the reverse complement.
CGCCGAGCTCACCCTGCGGGTCGCTTAATCGATGTGGCCGGGCAACCGGTGGTCACATGTTCGCCACCGAGTACCCGATCCTGCGGGCGCGGGCAGCACTCGCCTCCAAGTCCAGCGCAGGCTCAAGCGCCGCGACCACCCGGCGCGTCAGCGGGCTGCCCGCCAGGATCGCGGCAACGGCATCGCGATCGACGGGTCGTCCGTGGTAGTCCTCGGCGTCCCTGCCGACGGCCTCCGCACTGCCGTCCGCGAGCACCCCGAACAGCCAACCCGCTCCGTCGGACTCGCCCTCGGCGAACACCACCGGCCCGCACTGCCACGCGGAGGCTCCGGCCTCGCGCCATGCGCACACCGTCGCCTCGAAGAACCCGTCGGACTGCAGCTCCGGATCTGCCGGGTAGTGCGCCAACCCTGCCGGAAGGTCGTCCAGCAACCCGGGCCAATGGGCCCGGGGCCGCTCCCGCGAGGCATCGCTCTCGTAGCCGAAGCCGTAGAGGAGGACCCCGGCCGGATCGAAGACGATCCCGTACAGATCGCCGGAGCCGTCCTCCATCGTGGCCAGGTCCACCCCTGGGCGCCAGTTCGACCGATAGTCATATCTCGGAGAGATTTCGGCGAGCATGAAGTCAAGCAGCGCCAGCGCCCGACAGCGGGCCCGCAGGACGTCCGGCTCGGCCAACCTGGGCACCAATTCGTGAACGTTCATGACGAGCATTGAACAGGACCCCACCCGACAGACCGTCAGCCGGATCCCCTCGGCACCGTCACCGCAGCGGCCCTCGTCATCCGGCTTCGCACATGATCGACCGGACAGCTCCCGGCCGCGCCCGAATTCGGTCGAGCCGGGCCCCGTCGTCCGAGTAGCCTCGCCCTGTGGTGGATGACGAGCAGTACGTCCGGTACCGGGAAGACGCGAAGCTGCTGGCAGCGATCGGGGAGCGCGTCGGCGCCCAGGTCGGCCGGGTCACGGTGCGGCTGCCCGGGGCCGTGGCCCGGGCCGCGGTGGACGCCTGGGAGCGCGACGAGACGGGTGACCTCGGCGAGGAGACCCGCGAGCAGTACGAGTTGCGGGCCCAGGCCGGTGACCTGGCACTGATCGGCCTTGAGATCTCCGAGCGCGGCCGCCGGGAGGGCGAGGAGGTCGTCGTCGACCTGCTGGTCTCCTTGGCGGGAGCGTCCGTCCTGAGTCACATCGAGGCCGCGGGGCCGGCCTACCGGCCGCCGGAGTAACCGGGGGCGGCCTGCTACGAGAAGTCGCCGGCCTGGCGCCGGGTCGACCTCTCGACGGCCGCGAAACCGTGGTCGAGCATCTCCGCCTCGTACGCCCGCACGGCGTCGAGCAGCGGCGCACCGGAGACGAGCCGCGACGCGAGCAGTCCGGCCTCGTGGATCGCGACTCCCGCACTGACCCCCGCCGGGGCCATCGGGTGGGCCGCGTCGCCGACCAGCGTCACCGGCACCGTCGGCCACGGCGCCGGACGCTCGGCGACCAGGATGCTCGCGGGCACGACGTACCGGACGTCGCCGAGTCCGACCAGCGCGCCCAGGGACGGGTGCCAGTCGGCGATGGTCCGCTCGGCGAGTGCCAGCAGCTCGGCCGCACCGAGCCCGTCGACGTCCGGCCCGTAGCGGGCGGCGGGCGCGACCATGCCCCACATGACGTACTCCTCACCCGCCGGGAGCCCGAAGTCGGCCGGGTCGCGCCGGAACTGCTGGGCGGCCAGGGCGAGGCGGCGGCCGTCCGCGCCGACCACCCCGAGGAAGCCGTCGAGGGCCTGCCGCGGCGTCAGCGCCCGTACCTCGTCCGTCATCGGCGTGCGCCCGTAGATGAGTCGGCTGTCCTGCACGGCCACCGAGAAGTCCGGCAACAGCTGCCGCCGGACAGCGGAGTTGGCGCCGTCCGTGGCCACCAGCAGGTCGCCCTCGGCGGTCGAGCCGTCGGTCAGGTGGACGCGGACACTGCCGTCGTCGAGCAGTTCGTAGCGGGAGAATCCGGCGCCGAAGCGGGTCGAGTCCGCGAGGTCCCGCAGCATGATCCGCCGCAGGGTGAGCCGGTCGACGGTGAGGCCCGCGGAGTCCGGCGGGATCGGGACCTCGGCGAAGTCCCGCAGGTCGGGTCCGACCATGCTGACGCCACCCGTCGCCGCGCAGGCCGTGGCGACGGCCTGCGCATAGGCCTCGGCGGGCAGCCACGTGCGCAGCGCAGCGCCCCCGTCGCCACTGATGTGGATCCGGTAGCCCTGCGAGCGGGCGTCGATGGCGGCGTCCCGCTCGAAGAGCCGCACCTCGTGACCGTGCCGGCGGAGACCGTGGGCGAGGCACGGGCCCGCCAGGCCCGCGCCGATGATCAGAACACGCATGCTGCGCCTCCGAGTTGAGATCGTCTCAGATGAGACCGTCTCGGACGCTAGCATCACCCCCATGGAACCTCAACCCTCCGCCCCGGCCGCCCTCGGACTGCTGATGTACCGCGCCCACCAGCTCGCCCGCGCCAGGGCCAATCAGGCAGCCGGGCCCAGCGGCATAGAGCTGCAGCACGCCGGCGTCCTCACCGCCGTCCGCGAGGGCCGGGCCCGCAGCCAGCGCGAGCTGGGCACGGCGCTCGGCATCGACAAGTCGACCCTGGTGCGGATCGTCGACGACCTGGAGAACCGCGGCCTGCTGCTCCGCCGGCGCACCCCGAACGACCGCCGCACCTACGAGATCCTGATCACCGAGGAGGGCGAGCGCCGCCTGGCGGAAGCGTCGGCGCTGTTCAGCGACGCGATGGCCGGCCTCCTGGAGGTCTTCACCCCCGAGCAGCAGCGGCAACTGCACGAGCTGCTGGCCCGGTTCGTCACCCAGAGCGACCGGCCGACGCCCAGCGCTCCTTGAGCGCCCGGACGCGACCCCGGGTTTCGCCGTCGTCCGGCACGGAAGTAGTTAGCTGTGCAGGTGACAGGCGGCAGTCGAGCCGGGCAGCGATCGCCGCACGGAGGACGTCATGACCGGACGCCCGCCGCACGGAGGACGTCATGACCACACGCAACGAGCCGCGGTGACGACCCCCGGGGCGCCGCCGCGGCCGAGCGGCCGGCGCGTGCTGCTCGGTGTCGTCCGGGACATCGCGGTCCCGATCGCGCTGTACTACGGCCTGCGCGCCGCCGGCGTGAGCGTCTTCGTCGCGCTGCTGGCCGGCGCCTTCCTGCCGGCGCTCACCACGGCGGTGCAGTGGCTGCGCACCCGCAGCCTGGAGGGCATGGCGGGCTTCGTCGCCGGGACCATGCTGCTCGGCGTCGCGGCCGCGCTGGTCAGTGGCAGCCCCCGGTTCCTGCTGGCCAAGGACGGCTGGCTGACCGGCGTGGCCGGGTTCTGGTTCCTGATCTCGATCAGGGCCAGGCGCCCGCTGCTCTTCCACGGCGGCCGCCCCCTGCTGGAGGGGAGGTTCCGCTCCGACGGCACCTCCTGGGACGTGCTGTGGGAGCGCGAGCCGGCCTTCCGGCGGATCTGGCGGGTCTCGACGGCGATCTGGGGCGTGGCGATGCTGCTCGACGCCGCCGTGCGGGTCGTGATGGCCTACACCCTGCCGGTGGACCTGGTACCCGGCCTCGGCGCGCTGCTCTGGCCGGTCATGCTGCTGCTGTTGCAGGTGGTGAACGGCGTCTACTACGAGGTGGCCGGGCTCTGGCGGCTGACCTCCGGTACGGCCGCGCGCGCGGCGGACGGCTGAGCACCGTCCCCGCAGGAGGAGCCCCGGCCACTGACTCGCGTGTGAAGGTTCGGGAGCGGGAAGTCGACTCGGCCGACTTCCCGCTCCCGAACTCCGCGGCGCTCCCGAACTCCGCCGCGCTCCCGAACTCCGGGGCGCTCCCGAACTCCGGGGCGCTCCCGAACTCCGGGGCGCTCCGGGCTCAGCGTGCCGCGTACACGTCCTGGACGTAGCGGCCGGCGTCGATCAGGGACTGCAGCCAGGCCTCCGCCTGCTCCTCGTCGGCGCCGCCCGGCGTGTGGCTCCGGTAGAGGGCGCGGAAGGCTTCCCGGACGCCGGGGGCCATGCGGGCGCCGTCGCCGCACACGTAGACCTCGGCCCCGGCCGCGAGGAGCTGCCACACCTCGTCGGCCTCCGCCGCGATGCGGTCCTGGACGAAGCGCCGGCCGTCCTCGGGGGCCTCGCTGAAGGCCGGGCGCAGGCTGACGGCGCCGGCCCGTTCGGCGGTTTCCAGCTCGGTGCGGTGGAGGTAGTCGGCGTCGGGCAGGTCGCAGCCGAAGTAGAGCAGCGCCGGGGCGAGTCCGGCCCCGGCGGCCACGTCGCGGTGGCGGTCGGCGACCGCGCCGCGGAACGGGGCGAGGCCCGTCCCGGCGGCGATCATGATGACCGGGGTGGCGCCGTGGCCGATCCGGAACGCCTCCCGGCAGGGCTGGACGCGGGCCAGGACGGTGTCCCCGACGGCGACGCGGGCGAGGTGGCCGGAGCCGGTGCCCCGGAAGGTGCCGCGGCCGGAGCGGGCCGGGGCGCTCAGCACGGAGACCATGAGGTCGACGTGGGCCGGGTCCTGGCCCGGGGACGAGGAGATCGAGTAGTGGCGCGGCCGGATCGGCGGGAGCAGCTCCAGCAGCACCGGCCAGGTGAGGGCCTCGCGCAGGGCCGGATTGTCCTCGACGAGGTCGACGAGCGTGCGCGGGTCGTCGTCGGGCAGGGCGCGCAGCACGGCGGCCTCGGGCGGGCACGGGTTGAGGCCGGCCAGCACCAGGCGCTGCTCGGCGGTCGGCCGGTCCTGCAACTCGACGTGGTGGGTGAGCAGTTCGCGCACAGTCAGCGGGCGGTCGACGGCGAGGCCGGTGCGCCGGTGGGCGACGATGGACAGCACGATGTCGAGGTCCGCGCCGAGCACCTTGGCCGCGCGCTCGACCAGCGCCGGGTCGTTCTGCGGCAGCACGGTGAGGTGGTCGGCCGTGCGGTACTCGACGCCGTCCGGCAGGGCGAGCCGCACGAGGCGCTTGACCCGGGGGTAGGCGGGGTCGGTCAGCCCGGCGACCCCGGTGACGGTGAGCTCCGTCATCCCGTGCCGCGCGGCGAGGGCGTCCAGCGGGCCGCCGACGACCTCGGTCACGGTGAACGCGGCCTCCGGCAGCCCGGCGGCGGGGGCGTCCGCGTCGCCGTACTTCTCCAGCAGCAGGCCTCGCAGCGCCGTCGCGAAGGCCCGCACGCCGCCGGCGAGGTCGCCCGAGGCGTCGGCCTCGCCGGCGGGCAGCAGCCGGGTGCCGCCGAGGGCGGCGAGGCGCTCGTCGATGAGGGTGGGGATGCGCTGGTAGGTGGCGGCGTACGTCCGGTCGCCGATGCCGAGCACCGCGTACTCGACGCCGTCGGCGACCGCGCCCTCGGCCTCCTGGAGCCCGCGGACGAAGCGCGCCGCGTCGTCCGTCGGCTGCCCGTTGTACGAGGCGGCGGTGATCACCACGGGACGGCCGGCGGGCAGCCCGTCCGCGTAGGCGTCCAGCGGGGCGACCTCGGTCTCGCAGCCGAGCTCCCCCGCGGCCTCGGCCAGCTGCCGGGTGAAGTCGCGCGAGGCGCCGTAGTTGGAACCGTGCAGGAACAGCACCGCCGTGCCCTGGCGGACGCGGCCGGGCAGTTCGGCGGCGCGCACCGGGGCCTGCGCCACCGCCGGGGGCCTGGGCGTGCGCGGGGCGAGGGCGAGCGTGAACCCGTCCGGCTTGATGGTGAGCATCTGCTTGATCGTCAGCCGGTAGTCGGCGTGGTCGATCAGCCGGTAGCGGTGCACCAGCATGCCGAGCAGCATCGTGGCCTCGTGCAGCGCGAACTGCCGCCCGATGCAGGCGCGTTCGCCGGTGCCGAAGGGCTTGAAGGCGTGCGGGGAGCGGGCCTCCTCCAGCTCGGGGTCGAAGCGGGAGGGGTCGAACAGCTCGGGGTTATCACCCCAGGCCGGGTCGCGGTGCAGCATCGGCGTCGCCACCGTGACCGTCTCCCCGGCGCGCAGCGGGATCCGGCCGCCGATGACGGTGTCCTCGCGGGCCTCGCGGCTGAACGCGGGGGCCGTCGGCCACAGCCGCAGGGCCTCGTTGAGCACCTGGCGGGTGTAGCGCAGGCGCCCGACGTCCTCGTAGGACGGCTCGGGGTCGGCCTGGTCGCCCCACAGGGCGTCCACCTCGCGCTGGACCTCCCGCAGCACCGCCGGGTGCTTGGCGAGGTAGTACATCGCGAAGGACAGCGCGCCCGAGGTGGTCTCGTGGCCGGCGATCAGGAAGGTGATCACCTGGTTGCGGATGTTCTCGGCGTCCAGTCTGCTGCCGTCACCGGGGTGGACGGCGCCGAGCATCAGACCGAGCAGGTCCTCGGCGTCGGCCGCCTGAGTGCCCCCGGCGGCCCCGGCGGCCTCCACGCGAGCGGCTATCACCTCGTCCACCACCCGGGCGAGGTACGCGGCGTCCTCCCGAAACGCCGCGTCGCGCTCGGTGTGGTCGAGCTCGGGGTCGCGCGACAGCGCGGCCATCGCCCACTCCAGGCACTGCACCATCGCCTCGACGAACGGGTGCGGCTCGTCGCGCTCGAAGGAGCCGAAGTCGAAGCCGAAGCCGGCCAGGCCGATGGTGTCCAGGGTCATCCTGGTCATGTCGCCGGGCACGTCCACCGGCTGCCCGGCGGCCGTCGCACCGTCCCACGCCTCGATCAGGCGGCGCGCGACCCGGAGCATCACGGGGTGGTAGGTGCGCATCGAGCCGAGCGCGAAGGCGGGCATCAGGATGTCGTGCGCGCGGGCCCAGTTGGGCTCGTCGTTGTAGGCGGTGAACAGGCCGTCGCCGGTGAACTCGCGGACGTTCACCAGGCCCGGGCCCACGGACTTCGTGAAGCGCTCCTCGTCGGCCAGCTCCTCGACCAGGTCCAGGCCGCTGACCATCAGCAGGTCCCGCCCGTGCACGCGCTGGACGTAGGCCGGGCCGTGCTCCCGGATCAGCTCCATCACGCGCAGGGTCGGCGCGGCGATCGGCGGCAGCGCCGAGATGTCGACGAGCGGGACGGCCCCCGCGGCGGCCGAGGGGAGGTGCGCCACCGCGGCCTTCGGGGTCTCCGAGAGCCGGGCGGGCTCCGGGCGCTCGGCCCGGGGTGCGGGCAGGCTCTCGGGCAGGGTGTCGGTCATGCGTGATTCACCTTCCGTTTTCCGTGACACGGGTTTCGTGACGGGAGTCGGGCCGACGATCGGGGCGACGTCTTCCACTCTGCGCCCGGCACCCGCCGTACCGGGCGCCGCCGACTACATGATTGTGTAGTACCCGGTGGCACCCGACTCTTGCCCACGTGACGTCAGATCTGCTGAAGGAGGCACCTCGTGTACCCCAGCGACAGCGCGATCGTCTGGCGCAACCGCACGCTGCGCCTGCTCGACCACGTGCCGGTGCCGATCGCCGTGTGCGAGTACGCGGGCCGGATCCTCATCGTCAACCGCGCGATGGCCGCCGAGTTCGGCCTGCTCACCGGGCAGCTGCACCACCGCAAGATCCTGGAGTTCTTCACCCTCCAGGGCAGCGCCGCCGAAACCCTCCCGGCACTCGCCGAGGCTGTCCACAAGCACCGGCGCTCCCAGTACAGCGTCGAGGTGTCGTGGACGGCCGGCGACGGCTCGGAGCGGCACGGCATCATGGACGTCGCCCTCGTGAGCGACACCCCCGACCAGACGCCGAACCTGCTGCTCTCGCTGCGCGTCCTCGCCGACCTGCCCGCCGAGCCGCCGCCCGAGGTGTCCGAGACCGCCGTGCCGCGCACCGAGGTGAGCCCCACGGAGGCCCGGATCCTGGCGGCCGCCGCGAGGGGCGCGACGACCGCCCAGATCGCCCGGGAAATCGGCCTCACGAGGGACGGCGTCAACTACCACCTGACCCGCCTCTCCCGCCGCTGGCACGTCCCCAACCGCACGGCGCTCGTCGCCCGCGCCTACGCGTACGGCGTCCTGGCGCCCGACGCGTGGCCGCCGGAGCCCGCCTGAACCCGCGCTCGGAAACGGCCGCTACGCCAGCGCCCGCCGCAGCACCGCGCCGAGCTCGGCGATCTGCCGCTGCGACACCTCCGCCGACAGCAGCGCCTGCGAGCCGTGGAACGTCCCGGCCCACTGGTGCAGCTCGACCGGCACGCCCGCCCGGAGGAGGCGCAGCGCGTACTCGATGCCCTCGTCGCGGTTCGGGCAGAACTCCGCGGTGGCGAGGTGGACGGGCGGCAGGCCGCTCAGGTCCTCGGCGCGCGCCGGGGCCGCGTACGCGGTGGCGGGTGCGCCGCCCAGGTAGTGCCGCCAGGCCGCGCCGATCTTCTCGCGGGTCATCCACGGCGTGTCCGTGAAGGTGCGGGCCGACCAGCTCTCCTGCCGGTCGTCGACGCCGGGCTGGTTGAGCAGTTGGAAGCGGATCGCCGGCCCCTTCCGGTCGCGCGCCAGCAGGGAGACGGCGGCCGCGAGGGTGGCGCCGGCGCTGTGGCCGCCGATCGCGATGCGCTCGGGGTCGATGCCGAGTTCGGCCGCGTTCCCGGCGGCCCAGAGGAGGACGGCGTAGACGTCGTCCAGCGCCGCGGGGTACGGGTGCTCGGGCGCCAGGCGGTAGCCCACCGAGATGACCACGGCGCCGGAGTCGGCGGCGATCCGGGCGGCCCACGGGTGCTCGGTGTCCAGGCCCCCCATGACGAACCCGCCGCCGTGCAGCCAGATGACGGCGCCGCGCGCCGCCCGGGGCCGGTACACGCGCACCGGGACGCCGGGGCCCGTCTTCGGGTCGGCGGGCACCGTGCGGTCCTCGATCACCATGCCAGGGACGTCGGCGGCGGGGACGCCGCCGGCCAGCGCGGCCAGGCTCTCCCGGGCGGATGCCGGGTCGTTCAGGTCGAGGTCGGGGAAGAAGGGGACGAATGCTTCGAGTTCGGGATCCATGCCGACCATCGTCCCGGCCGCCGCCCGCCCGGTCCGCCGCCAACCGTCGTGCGTTCCGCCGGGATCACGCACCGATCGGCGCGCCCGCGCTCCCCCACGTCCGCCTATCCTCGGGTCCATGGAGGCACTGGCGGTACGGATGTCGCAACTGGGCTCGGACGTCGAGGCCGCCGTGCGCGTCGTCATGTTCTACGACACCCTGATGCGCCGCCGCGTCGACCTGCCCGCCCTCGCCCGCGCCTCCGCGAACCTCGCCGAGTGCCCGGCCGGGATCCGCCTCACCGGCACCGGCCGGACGATCCGCATGGCCCCCGACGGCCGCGAGGCGCCCGGGCCGCCCGCCGTCACCACGTCCGCGCCGATCACCCTCGACGAGGAGGAGATCGGCACCGTCTGGCTCGAACGCCCCACCCCCGCGGGCCTCCTGGACGAGCTCCTCCTCGACCGCCTCGCCATCGCCGTCGCCACCGCCGTCGAACGCTACGGCCCCGCCCGCACCACCATGGCCGACCCCGCGCTCGTCGAACTCGTCATCGGCGCCGACACCGACGAGGCCGCCCGCGCCCGGGCGCTGCGCCTGCTCGGCTTCGCCGCCGACCTGCCGGTGCGCGCCGTCGCCGTGCGCACGCCGCACCCCCTCGACCGGATCGGCACCCTCCTGTGCCCCGACCGGCCGGTGAAGGCGGCCCAACTCGCCGACGCGGGGGTCGTCCTGGCCACCACCGTCGACGCGTCCCGCCTCCCGCCCGACGTCCGCGCGGGCATCGGCGCCGCCGGGACACCGGCCCGGTCCTGGCACGAGGCCCGCACCGCGCTGCGCTTCACCACCGCGCGTCAACCCGTCGTCCACCACGCCGATCTGGGCGCCGTGGCCCTCCTCGCCCACCTGCCGGAGGACGCCGTCCGGGCCGATCCCGACGTGGCCGCGATCGCCCGCATCGCGGCGTGCGACCCGGACGCCCTGGACACGCTGGACGCCTACTGCACCACCGGCTCCCTGCGCCGCGCCGCCGCCGTCCTCCACCTGCACCACACCAGCGTGGCGCGCCGCCTGGACCAGCTCGGCAAGGCGCTCGGCCTCGAACTCACCGAACCCGCGGGCCTGTTGCGCGCCGGGCTCGCGCTCACCGCGTGGCGGCTGCTCAGTGGCTGACCGTGCAGCGGCGGCTCAGCGGCTGACCGTGCAGCGGCGGCTCAGCGGCTGACCGCGGCGCGCAGCCGGAACGTCCGCCGGTAGGCGTCCGGCGGCACGCCCACCGTGCGGTTGAAGTGCCGGCGCAGCGTGGTGCCGGTGCCCATGCCGGTGGCGGCGGCGATGGCGTCGACGCTGTCCTCGGTGGTCTCCAGCAACTCCTGGGCGTGGCGGATCCGTTGGGTCAGCAGCCACTGGAGCGGACTGGTGCCGGTGACGGACCGGAAGTGCCGTCCCAGGTGGCGCGAGCTCATGTTGGCCCGGCGGGCCAGGTCCTCGACGGTCAGCGGCTGGTCCAGCCGCTCGATCACCCACGGGAGGAGGTCGGCGAGCGGGTGGTTCCCGGGCGCGGGCACCGGGGTGGGCACGAACTGCGCCTGGCCGCCGTCCCGGTGGGGCGGCACGACGAGGAGGCGAGCGAGGGCGTTGGCGACGGACGAGCCGTGGTCGAGCCGGACGAGGTGCAGGCACAGGTCCATCGCGGCGGCCTTGCCGGCGGAGGTGAGCACGCTCCCGTTGTCGACGTAGAGGACGTCCGGGTCGACCTGCACCTCGGGGTAGCGCGCGGCGAGGACGCGGGTGTGTGCCCAGTGCGTCGTCGCCCGCAGACCGTCCAGCAGCCCGGCGGCGGCGAGGACGAAGGCGCCCGTGCAGAGGGAGACCACGCGCGCGCCGTTGTCGTGGGCCGCGCGCACGGCGTCGACGAGCTCCCGGGGCGGCTCCTCGTCGACGTCCGCCCAGCCCGGGACGACCACGGTGTCCGCGTACGGGAGCCGGTCGAGCCCGTGGTCTGGCTGGACGCGGAACCGCCCGACCTGCGCGGCCCCCGGCCCGCAGAGCTCCAGGCGGTACCAGGAATCGGCCTGCCCGCTCATGTCGGCCCCGAAGACTTCGCAGGCCAGCCCCAGTTCGAAGTGCAGCATGCCGTCCGTGACGGCCAGCGCGACGGTCCCCATGTCCGGAAGTGTACGGGTCCTGTCGTTCCGGACACTGTCGGGGGGTGTCCGCCCCCGGCAGGATGAACGCGTCGGATCAAGGAACGAGCACGGGGGAACCCCAATGTCGAACACCACCGTCACCGTCTACGGCGCCTACGGCCACACCGGCCGCTTCGTCGTCGCCCACCTGCGCGAGCGCGGCTTCACCCCCGTCCTCTCCGGCCGCGACGCCGCCAAGCTGCACGCCCTGGCCGACGGGACCGGCCTCGACGTCCGCCCGGCCTCCGTCGACGACCCGGCCGCCCTCGACGCCGCCCTGGCCGGCGCCGCCGCCGTCATCAACTGCGCCGGCCCGTTCGCCTCGACCACCGCCCCCGTCATCGAGGCCGCCCTGCGCGCCGGGATCCCGTACGTCGACGTGGCCGCCGAACTGGAGGCCAACCTCGACACGTTCGCCGACTTCGCCGACCGCGCCCGCACCGCCGGCGCCACCGTCCTGCCCGCGATGGCCTTCTACGGCGGCCTCGGCGACCTCCTCGCCACCGCCGCGATGGCCGACTGGACCGACGCCGACGAGGCCCACGTCGCCTACGCCCTCAGCAGCTGGCACCCCACCGCCGGCACCCGCCTCTCCAGCGCCGTCTCCCGCGAGCGGCGCGGCAGCGGCGGCCGGCTCGTCTACACGAAGGGCGCCATCGAGCGCCGCCACGACGCCCCGGCGACCACCGACTGGACCTTCCCCGACCCGACCGGCACGCGCGCCGTCGTCGCCGAGTTCACGATGGCCGACGTCATCACGATCCCGAGCCACCTGCGGATCCCCGAGGTCCGCACCTACATGACGGTCGAGGCCGCGACGCAGGTCGTCGCCCCCGACACCCCGGCCCCGGCCCCGGTCGACGCGGACGGCCGCTCGGCACAGACCTTCGTCGTCGACGTCGTGGTCCGCAAGGGCACCGCCGAGCGCCGCGCCGTCGCCACCGGCCGGGACATCTATGCGGTGACGGCCCCGCTCGCGGTGGAGGCGGTCGCCCGGCTCCTGAACGGCGAGGCCCGCACCACCGGCGTGGCCTCGGCCGGCGAGCTCTTCGACGCCCCCGCGTTCCTGCGCGCCCTGGCCCCGCACATCACGGTCGACCTGGCGGTCTGAGGGCTCGGGAGCGGCAGCGCTCTGCCCACGACAGAATGTCTAGCGTTGCTACAATGGCGACATGTCCGCCATCAGCGAGCGCCGCGAGCGCGAGCGCGCCCAGCGCCACCAACTGATCATCACGGCCGCGCGCGAGCTCGCCGAGACCGAGGGCTGGGAGGCCGTGACGACACGGCGGCTGGCCGAACGCGTCGAGTACAGCCAGCCGGTGCTGTACAGCCACTTCAACGGCAAGGACGCGATCGTCGGCGCCGTCGCCCTGGACGCGTTCGCCGAACTCGCCGCCCACCTGCACCGCGCCCGGCAGGACGCCGCCCCCGGCCCCGGGCAGGCCCTGCGCGCCGTCGGCGGCGCCTACCTGGACTTCTCGGTCCAGCGGCCTGCCCTCTACCAGGCGATGTTCATCCTGCCCACCGACCTGAAGTTCGCGAGCGCCGAGACGCCGGCCCCGATGCGGGCCTGCTTCGAGGAGTTCGTCGCCTGCTTCCCGCCGGAGAACGAGCGCCGCGAGCTGTTCGCCGAGGTCGCCTGGAGCGCGCTGCACGGCATGGCCGTCCTCTCGGAGAGCGGCCGCATCCCCTCCGGCTGGCAGGAGGAGCGGCTCGACCTCCTCGTGACCCGGTTCGCGGGGACGACACCGTAGGGGCCTCGGGGTCACACCCGCCGGACGCGGAGCACCCCGGTCAGCATGGGCAGGGTGAACTCGCCCTCGGCGGTCTCCGGCCGACCGGCGAGGAAGGCGCGGATCCGGCCCAGCGCCGCCTCCCGCTCCCCCTCCGGCATGACGAGCACCCCGGCGCGCGTCGCGAGGGTCTCGACCAGCGAGCCGGCGGTCCGGCGCTGCCCGTGCGCGAACTCGGCCTGCTCCGGCGAGCCGAAGCAGGCGGCCCCGCCGTTCTTCGGAAGGTGCAGCCCGGCCGTCACCGCGCGCCAGCTGTCGGGGGTGTCCCGGGGGCCGACCGCCGCACTCCCGGCAACCTGCGCGAGCCCGGCCACCCACGCGACCCGGTCGTCCAGGAGGTTCCACAGGCCGGCCAGAACGCCGCCCGGCGCGAGGACCCGGGAGACCTCAGGACCCGCGACGGCCATGTCGAACCAGTGCATCGCGTTGCCCGCGACCACGGCGTCCACGGCACCGTCCGACAACGGGATCGCCTCGGCACTACCCACCAGGGCCCGGACGTCCGGCAGCGCACGGCGCAGCTCGGCCAGCATCCCCGGGTCGGGCTCGACCGCCGTGACGTCGGCCCCCAGCGCCACCAGCGCGGCCGTCAGCTTGCCCGTCCCGGCCCCGAGGTCCAGCACGCGCAGGCCGGGCGCGAGCTCCAGCGCCCAACCCACCGCGGCCTGCGCGTAGTCCGGACGGTGCTCGGCGTACGCGACCGCGGCGACGCCGAACGACGAGGCGTGACGTGACTGTTCATCAGGATCCATGCGGTCACGCTAGCCTCGCGACCGGCGGAAGGACACCCCTGCACATCACGGTGGAGCGGCCCGCGGCAGCCCCCTGAACGACGCGCATGCAGATGATTAATGCGAGAACAACCGGCATGAAGCGGTACACCGCCGAGCACGACTGGCTCACCGTTTTCCAGCTGCCCTCGTATGCACCGGACCTCAACCCGGTCGAAGGCCTCTGGTCGCTTCTGCGACGCGGCCCGATGGCGAACACCGCCTTCACCGACGCCGATCACCTCGCCCACACCCTCCGCCGCGGGCTCCGACATATCCAGCTCCGGTCCACCCTCATCGAGGGATGTCTGACGGGCACCGGCCTGTCACTCACCTCACCGACCTCACCTTGAAAACCTCAGTAGACAGCCCGGATCTGCTGCTCTGGTCGGCTCCGGGTCGGGGACGGCGGTCACGGGGAGACCGGTAGCTGTGTTGCGTGCTGCCCGTCCGGTCGCGCCCCCGACAGAATGCGTCAGGGCGGGCGCCGCTGTGTTCGATGCGGGGCGCCTGGGAGCGTCGGAACGGAAGCCGACAGCCGTGTCGGGGCCGATGGTGAGTCGGGGCTGTTCGGCGGTCGTCGGCTGATAATCCGTTTGGACGGGCGCCGGGTGGGTGCTACCAATTCCAGGTGACTGTGTTCGTGTGTGCGGCCTGCGATCGTCCGATCGCGGGGCCATTGACCAAGCTGCCTGAGGTGCCCGCGCGTCCGATGGATCAAGGGTTTCCCAAGGCAGACGGATCACGTCGAGCTACTCCCACCCTGCGGCTCGGCTTCTTCGCCCTGGAACCCGAGCCGTGGGGCGCCCCGCTCGTGCCCTCCGACGAGTGTCGAGAGGTCTTCGGCGGCGGGCCCTGCCTCGGCGACCCGGACAGCGACGGGTTCCTGGTGTCCGCAGGCCCCCGGAACACCGTGGTCCTGCACCCGGAGGACGCACCGGGGCTCCAGCCGCATCCTGACTGGAAGCATTCCGGGGGGTGCTGCGGCCTCAACGGCCAGAGCGGTATGAACCAACTGTGCCCCTGCGGTGTGGAGGTGGGCACGCTGATCAGCGAGTGCAACACTGCCTATGAGCTGCACCTGGACCCTAGCCGGGTGCGCTCGGCCACAGTCTGAGCCGACGAGCTGCTGCCCGGTGACTGCCGCCCTGGCCTTGGTGCTCGGGCAGTCGGCGTGCCTTCGTCAGCCGGTCACCTGGGCCACCAGAGGCTTGTTGTCGGATCCGCTTGCGTGTTCTCCCCGCGTGCCGACCCGGAGACGGGCCGGTCCCGTTGATCCATGCGGGTTGTCGGGGGCTTGTCTTCAGGTGGCAGCCACGGCGGCCTGGCGCTTGGCGGTGGTGCCGGCAAGGCGGAACGACTGGGTTCCGGTCTCGATGATGTGGGCCTCGAAGGTGGGCCGGTCGACGATCGCCCGGCAGAACCGCTCGTCGGTGAAGGTCTCGTCGCTGCCTCCGACGCTCCGGTGCGTCTCCTAGAGGTCGGCCAGGTACAGGAAGGTAGGCATGGCCTCACCGCAGCCGCCGGAGCGGACAGCCTGCTCACTCGTTGTCCAAGGGGCCCGCCTCCAGGCGGCTGCCGGGCGGAGACGACGCTCGTCCGTCCCTCCGCTGGAGGGGCGAGACGAGTCCCGGATCGTGCACGGGTCAGCTGAGGATGACCAGCAGCGCCATGGTCTCCGCAACGATCTGGGCGGCGAGCGCCACCCGTCGCACGCGCGCGGCGGGTGCGACCAGGGCGACGAGGAACGCCACTGCGGCGAGTCCGGCTCCCCAGCCGATCAGCCAAGCCGGCAGCAGTCCCTCACCGCACTGTTCCCCGTATGCGATGCAGAGCGACGCCCGTTCGGAGCTCAGGGCCAGCAGATTGGCCGCCAGGATCGCCGGCACGAAAAGGATGGCGGACAGAACAGCCCGGCGCCGGGTGCGGTCCCTCCCCGGGGACGGCCGGCTGGCGGTTGTCTCGGCAGGGAGCGTCGCGTTCATGCCCCCATCCAAGGCGGACCAACGAGCCCGGCGCAGCCGCCCGGATACTCAGATCGCGAGTGCGCACCTACTCAGTCGGCAGGCCCGGCCGCCTCGGAGACGACCTGACGGCCGGTAAGGTCGCCCGTGCTGCCGCCCGAACCGCCCCAGAAAGGCGGGTCCCTCCTGGTCGTGATGCCCAGCGGCCCCCGACCGGGTCGGGAGCGTGCCGCCACAGGGCCGTCCGATCCTCCTGTCCGGCACCGACGAAACCCGGCGGGATGCGCAGACCCGGGCGGCATGGCATGGGCGTGAGACACCCACGGACACTCCCGGCTCCTCCAGCCCTCGGACTTGTTCGCCGACGGAGAATTCGAAGGCGCACAGACCTGTCCCGCGGACAGAATGGGTCGTACCCGCAGGTGGTGCGGTTGTACGCGAAGAGGAAGCAGGAGAGATCTTGGCGCGGCCCGTCATCCGCATGGCATTGCTGCTACCGGCGCTGATCGCCCTCACCGCCGGGTGCTCGGCCGCGCCGTCAAGGTCGGCCGCAACTGGGAGCACTGCTACCGTCGGCGTCCCCGCAGCACCGTCGTCCTCTGCCGCAACCGTCGGTCCCGCACCCGCGTGGCGTGCCCTCGGGCCGCTGTCCGGCGACCAGCTGACGGATGTTCTGCTGACGGCCGCGGACCTGCCGCCGAACAGCACCACGGAGCCCGCCAAGGAGGCGACACCCGCCGCCGGGCCGGACCCGATGGCCGACGCGGCGCAGCGGTACCCGGCGTGTGCTCCGGTCCTCACTGCCATGTCCGAGCGGCCCGGAGCCTCTGCTCGGCGCTGGTATGTCACCGGGAACAACGTCCTCGGCAACCGGACGCTGGTGGACGTCGGCGGCTTCACGGGCGGCCGGTCGAAGGAGCGCTTCGAGGCGCTGAAGGCCGCCGTCTACGGGGGCGGTTGCACCGATGTCCGCGTGGACGACGGCCGTGGCGGCTCGGTGGACCTGCGAGTCGAGCCGGTTCCCTCCGACACGCCGGAGGTGCCGGCCGTCGGCTTCCGCGTCCTGACACCCACCGCTGCGGTGGCCTCCTCCGGAGGGTTCACCCGCGTCTACCTCTACGCGGCCGTCGGCGACAACCGCATCCTCTTCTTCACCGGTGACGACACCGTGCACAAGCCCGCCTTGCGCACCGACCTGGTGACCGCCCAGATCCACCGCCTCACCGCAGCCGCGACGGGCGGCTGAGCGGCATCGTGCGGTCTCCCGAGATCGATCGGCTCAGGCGGTCCGGATCCGACACCGGCCATGCCGAGTTCGCCGAACGCATGGTGAGGGCTCTGAACGACGGCCTGTCGTCTCTTGAGGAACTGCCGCGGGACGACGGGTTCTGGCGTGGGTGGGCGAACGGTCGTGTGACGGCCCACAAGCTGCAGGCCTACGCCGGCGAGCGGTTGGACCGTGATCCCGGGGATCGGGTGGCCCGTTGGGCACTGGTGGCGCTGGCGCTCGCTCGCGGAGCCAGCGATGGAGGCCTCTCGTTCCTCGGGCCGGGGGTCGCCGGCGATCCGGCGGCCGTCGCGGATGCCCTGGTGATCGCGGACTGGGTCGGTCCGGAGATCGGACTGGATCTCACCCGCGAGCTGCGCGTGGTGTTCGGATGGGCTGATCGGCAAGCGCTGGAGGAGCTGGCGCGAACCGGTGACGGGCAGGCGGCACGGACTGCGTTGCGAGTCCTGGACGGGGGTTCCCTCCCGGTCTGAGACTCTGTCGGAGGCGGGATGTGGTGATCACTCTGGCGTGCGTGAGCCCGCGTCTGTCCCGATCGGGATAGCGCTCCGGTTGCGGCGGTGTCCTCGGCACTCGGCGCGTTGGGATTGGGCGGTCCGGAAGCGGTGGGACTCGCTCGCTGGATACCGGTCGCCGCGGGTCCCGGCAGGCCTCGTCGCCCAAGGCGTCTCCCGGGTCGTCGGCGGCATTTGTCGGGGCGGAACCAGCCCTGGCCGTCGCCTCCTGGCAGGCCTCGGCGATTCAGGCACCTTGGCAGCGAAGGGTGATCTCGAAGGCGTCGAGCGCCCGTTGTGCCGGCGGCGGGGCCAGCGCCCGCGAGCAAGCCGGCGGTGCTGACCGAAGTCCGTTCATCGGCACCCGAAGGCATCGCGGGCGTACAAACCCGGGTTCGTCGGCGCGCCGTCATGCTGTAGCACATCGTCGGACGAGGTCGTTTCGGCGCACGACCAATGCCTCGCGCCGTGTGAGTGCACCAAGTGCTCTTCGTGCGACCAACACTCCATCGTTCTATAGGCATCGACCTGTCAGTGGCCTGCTTCCCAGTGCATTCTGTGTCGTCCGGGGCATTGGGGGCGAGAACATCTCGCGTGGAGAGAGGCTGGGGTGGTCCATGCGTCACGCGTTGGTCGAGTGGGGCAGCGAGCAGACACGGAAGCGGTGCGTCAGCGACCTGGGTGGATCGCGGCCAAGGACGGGCAGTGGAGTTGAGGCCAGCGCGCCGTTGTTGCGCACGATGGGAGTGCTGTGCCCGTCGGACGCCGCGGAGTACTGGAATGTCGATACCGACTATCCGGCGCTCCCGACTTCCCGCACGAGAAGTCGCCCTGTCTCAACCGTGGCGGCACTTGTCTCGGGGCACACGGGACAAGGTTTCGACCATGTGCGCGAGCCGGGTCAGAACGTGGAGTTCTTCATGGAGAACCAGGCCGTCTGGTCGCGGAAACGGGGCTTGTTGACGGAACTACCACCCCCGGATGCTTTCAGCGAGGCGTTCCACACGTCCGCAGCTGGGGCGCTGTCGGTCGGGAGACCACTGTTGCAACCCGCCATGCTGTTCGGCTGGGTTCTGCCGGCTCTCGTCATGGCCGACTCCGGGGCGCTGACCGACGCGGAGGCTCGCGACTGGTGCGCGGCCGACATCCTGACCATCATGGACTACCGGTCCATGGGGGCGGATTCCGGGACGCGCCGTGCCCTGCTGGATGCCGCGAGGGCGATGAGCAGCGACGGTCGGTTGCGTCTCAACCAGCAGTGGCTCAACTACGCGGATGTCGTCGTGTGCCGGGCCGGGCAGCGAGGTCTCGCAGGTCGTCGCGAGGCGTTGAGGCAGGGAACCGTCCCGCTCTTCGACACCGGCACGCTGAGCGATGTGGAGCTGGAGCGATGGGCCATGATCGACATGGGTCTGCCGAACTGGCTCCGGCGCCGATTCGTGTCCCGCGAAGGCATGGGGCTCGTCGCCCTTCCGCGCATCACCAATGACATGAGCGACCTCATGACGGACGTGTTGCGGGGCGAGCCGGGGAATGTCTTCCGGCTCCGCCGTGAACTGCGGAGCTGGTTCGCGCACTACAGCGCTTGGCTGTGCGGGCGTTGGCGGGCCATCCGGGAAGGAGACTGCGAACCTGCCGAACTGGCTGCGGCCGTGACCCTGCCGTACACCTTCCTGGGCAGACGGTCCCGAACCTGGTCCAAGGTGGCCGCGGCGGCTGCCCTGAACTCCCGGGATACGTCCTCGGATTGCCCCTGGTGCCACACCTTCGAAGCATGCGTGTCCGGCCTTCACACGCCGCACTCGGTCCGACGCGCAGAGCGCGGCGTCCGTGGGGGCGCCGAGCACATGGCGGCGCATGCGGTGTCGTGTGCGCAAGAGCTGGTTGCCGACTGCGGCGGCACAGTGCCGGGGCCCGTTTGGTCCGAGATTCACAGACGCGTTGAGCACCACCTTGCCGACGCTCCGATGGCCAGGGGCCAAACCGCCGAATTCTACCTCGCCTTCAGCAGGTTGTACGGGCTGTTGGCCGTGCCGTTCCTGCTGATCGAGGGCGGCCATCTCGGGCCGGGCACCATCAATCTCATGGAGCTCGTGGGTCATGAGTACCTGCGGTACGAGACGGCCAGCCCGACCGAACTGGCAACCGCGGTGTACTACGCGATGGTCGCCTGCCACCCTCATCCGACGCTGAGCCTCGGAACCACCGAAGTAGGGCTGCTCTACGGTGAGCCACTGACCGTAGGTCACGTCCCGTGCTGGTAGACGCCTACCTCCCTGCCCTTGAAAGTGGAGCCGGACAGGTCGAGCTCGACCGCCGGGTCGGCGAGCGGTACTCCGGGGCGTCCATCGCGATCCGCGGCTAAACCGCTGGCTTCTCGAATTCCACGTACCGTCGCGGCCGGCCTCGGGCGCGATGGTGGCGGAGCCCGCGATTCGTCCTCGCGAGCCCCGCCGGGTATCACGCTGTTACCTCCGCTGGCAGCAGCGCTTGTTGCGGTTGATGAGGGCGTGCCCTCGGTGCCGCTGCGGCTTTCTGATCAGGGGTTCACCGTCACGGTGATGGTCTCGGGGTTGGCACCGTTGTCCTGGTACACCGAGTCGCCGCTGTAGACGGCGGTGATGGTGTGGGTGCCCGCGGTGCGGAAGGCGGTGACCGTCCCGGCGGCGGCGCACCGGCCGAGGGGGAGGAACAGTTGTCCCGTGCCGAGGGTCGTCCCGGTGGTGGTGTCGGTGAACGTGACGGTTCCGGTGGGCCTGGTCGTGGAGCCCCCGCCGGGGCAGACGATGTCGCTCAGCACGACCGGCGAGCCGATCCGGGTGAGCCCGGGCATCGCGGTCATGGTCGTGGTGACCGGCTTGCCCACGGTGTAGCTGATGATCACCTGGCCGTTGTGGTTCGCCGTCCCGATCGTCGAGGCCGCATAGGACGTCCCGGTGCCCGACGGGGTCGCGAAGCTGCTCCCGCCACCGCCACCGCCGCCGCTTGCCTTGGTGCCGGTTCTGTTGACGGCACCGCTGCCGCCGCCCCCACCGGCGAAGTACCCGCCGCCCCCGCCCCCGCCCGCACCGGTGACAGTGGCGGCGCAGCCGCCGTCGATCGCTCCGCCGGTGCCGCCGCTGCCGACCGTGGTACCGGCGAACCCGCTGCCCGATGTACCCGGCGTGGCTCTACAGAACGCGACCGCGCCGGCCACGCCGCCCACACCACCCGTAGACGTGCTGGTCCTGCCGCCGTCCCCACCCTGCCCTGCCGCGGCCCCAGGGCCGGTGGCACTTCCACCGGTACCGGCGGTGGCATCGGGCGTCGTCCCGCCGTTGCCCCCGTTGCCGCCCGTCAGGTCGCCTCCGGTACCCCCGGCGGCACCGCCGCCCCCGGCGACCACCAGGAAGGAGCCCACGCTGACGCTGGAGGCCCCGCCCCCACCCGGCCCTTCCGCCCGGAAACCCGTGGCCAAAATGCCCCCACCCGGAGCGCCGCCGTTGAACCCGCCGGCACCCCCCGTACCCGTGCCGTTGCAGCCCTTGCCGCCCGTGCCGCCGACGTTGACGGTGACCGTCGTCGGGGCGGTGGTCTGCGGGAGAGTGGTGACGACCCGCGCCCCCGTCCCGCCCGTGCCCGTGACGGAACAGGAGGTGCCGGTGCTGTCGGCGCCGCCCGCGCCGTCGGCGGTGATCGTGACCACCGCCTGGGCCGGGATGGTGAGGCTCTGCGCGGCGCCGGTGAAGCCGAAGGTGAACACCGGGTCGGCGCCTCGGGTCCGCACCGGGGTGGTGGCCGGCGCGGACCCTGTTGCCGCGGCGGTCGCGGGGATCACCCCGGTACCGGCCAGCACCACGCACACCCCTCCCACGACTCCGGCCCGCCACCACCGCGCACGAGCGTGGACGCCTGCCTCTCCTCCGGCGACGGCATCTCCTGGGGCGTGGTGTCTGATCACTGGCGTCTCCCGATGTGATGGGCTGGAGGTGAGGCTTCGGGGTACTGGATCACGCGACCCGTGCAGCGGTGCTGTCCCTGGTCCGGAGCGCGGTCAACAGGCACAGCGTGACGACCGGACGGCCCTCGTGCCCCGATTGCTCCGACAGCGGCATGCCACACACCATCACACCGGGCGGCACACGAACTCATTGAGCCGGCCAAGGCTGGGCCCGCCGGTCAGTCGTTGCCTTCGATGATGCGGAAGTCGCACTCGACGCCGTCGGGGAGGGCCGCCAGCGCCTTCTGGCATGCCTCGCTCTCGTACACCGCGACAGCCTGCCGACTGCGCTGCCGACTGCGCGCGATGGCACCGAAACCACGTACCAGTCAGGCAACTTCGCTCCGGAGTACTTGCCTGACTTGCCCGACACCCACCGGGCACCCTGGACAAGAGTTCGAGATGAACTCACGGGCCCATGCGGGCCACACGTCCAGGGGCGCGCGCCAACCGGCGCGGGGCTCGGCACCAGGGGCCGGTCTCGGGCCCCTCTTGACGAATGTGATGTGAATCACATG
Source organism: Kitasatospora sp. NPDC057936 (assembly GCF_042887525.1). NCBI lineage: Bacteria > Bacillati > Actinomycetota > Actinomycetes > Kitasatosporales > Streptomycetaceae > Kitasatospora > Kitasatospora sp. NPDC057936. The sequence continues at coordinate 27,295 of NZ_JBHVPD010000017.1, read as the reverse complement.
CGTGCGACTGCTGTGGGACTAAAGGTTTTCCGCTCAAGACCCCTTTCACCGTGCGAGGTTGGCGCAAGGAGCGCCGCCGTCGACGAGAGGAGGCGGGGAGATGTGGGAGACGGTCCTGCTGGCCGTGTGCGCCGGCACCGTCAGGCTGGCGCGCCAGCTTGTGTCCTACCGACTGGCCGTGATGCGGGAGCGCACGCGCGGCGCCGTACTGGAGAGCCTTGTCCTCGCGGCCGGGCCCGGGGCGACGGTGGAGGACCGGCAGGCGGACGGGAGCGTCCTCCTGGTGCGCGGAGCACGGTCGAAGTCGAATCACACACAGGAGACGACGTCATGACGTCAGATCAGAGAACAGCGCGACCCCGGATGGAACCTCCCGAGGAGTTGGAGGACTTCGTCCGGGTGACCCAGGGCAGGTTGCGCATGCAGGCACGCTTCCTGTGCCAGGACGGGGAGACCGCGGAAGAGCTGGTCCAGGAAGCGTACGTCCAGGCCAGCCGGATGTGGTCGCGTCTGCGCACGATGGACCACCCCGAGGCGTACCTGCGGCAGATCATGCGCAACGAGTTCCTCGACCGGGTCGAGCGGCGCACCAGGGAGCGTGCGAGCTGGTTGCAGGCGGGAATCCCCGCGCAGGCGAGGATCGAGGTCACCGTCGAGACGCGCCAAGTCCTCGCGGCCGTGCGGGAACTGCCGGAGCGGCAGCGGGAGGTGCTGGTGCGGTTCTGTCTCCAGGCCGAGCCGCAGCGGGCGATCGCCGAGGACCTGAAGATCTCCGCCACCACGGTCGCCGGCCACGTGAAGCAGGCCCGCAACAACCTGGCGAAGCGGCTCGGGATCACCTCGCAGGAGCTCTGGTCCGACTTCGACTCGCTGGTGGACGCGCCGGCCGGCGGGCTGCAGGATCAGCTGACGGTCGAACTCCTGGACGCGGCCCTGTGGTTGGAGGACGCCTTCGAGCACGACCAGCTCGGTCTCGATCTGCTGCTGGAGCGGCTGGCCGAGGCGTGGGCCCAGGACGCCGGGAGGCGCGGGTGAGGCCGTCGCTGTTCCTCGTGTCCCTGCGGGCCCTGCTCGCGGTCGCCATGCTGTTCGTCAGCTACCTGGTCCTGCTCGCCGCCGTGGCCGTCTATGCGGCGTTCCTGTCCCTCCTCGCGGCGGCACCGCCGGACGACTTCGCCAGACTCCTCTTCACGGTGATCACCTCCACGCCCGTCGTCGCGGCAGTCCTTCTCGCGTTGTGCGCGGCGGGTCGTCCGGCCCGGGGCCCGGAGGGTTCGGTCGAGGTGGCCCCGGAGGAGGAACCGGCCCTGTGGAACGCCGTGTACGATCTCGCCGAGCGCTTGGGGGTGCGCCCGCCGACCCGGCTGTACCTGATTCCCCAGGCCAACGCCATGGTCCTCGAACACGCCAGCCTGCTCGGGCTGCTCGGTGGGACCCGTCGGCTCTACCTGGGGATGCCGCTGCTGGTGGGGTTGACGCAGGGCGAGCTGGAGGCGGTGATCTGCCACGAGCTCGGCCACTACGCGGGACGCCACACCGCCCTGTCGTCCGTCACCCGCCGCGGGACCGCCGCGCTCGGATCCATCCTCGAACGCCTCGGTCGGCACCCGATGGTCCAGGCCGAGAACGCCTACCATCCGGCCTACACCTGGTACTGCCTGTTCTCCGGCTACGCCCGGGTCTACCTCCGGCTGACCGCGGCGGTCGGGCGGCGCCAGGAGTTCGAGGCGGACCGGATGTCGGCCCAGGTCGTCGGAGCGGCGGTGATGGCCGACGCCTTGCGCAACGTGCACTCCCTGGCGCTCGCCTGGGCCCGGCTGGTCTCCGACTACCTGGAGCCGGTGGCCCGGGCCGGCTGGCTGCCGGACGATCCCTTCGCCGTCTTCGCACAGATGCTCGCCGACCCCGAGTACCAGGACACCCTGCGCCGATGGCGGGACTCGCCACCGGACCGGCCCGTCTCCCGGTTCGACAGCCACCCCCCGCTCGCGGAACGCCTGAACGCCCTCGCGCACCGCGCGAACGGAACCGCACCGTGCCGCGAACCGGTCCCCGCGATCGGCGTGCTGACCGACCTCGACCAGCGGACCGTCGAACTCAGCCTGACCGTCTTGCCGCAACACGCCGGCGACCCGGACACGACCTGGTTGGCGACGGCGGCCTGGGCCTCCACCGCGGCGGCGACGCTTACCGGCGAGAGCGCCCAGGCCCTGGCCCGGGCCGCCGGCCGGAGCGGTCGCACCACGCGGCCCAGTCTGCGGACCGTTCTGGAGGCCCTCGCCAAGGCCCCGGAGACCCTGGCTCCTGCCAGCTCGCTGCCCGGTGCCCTGCGCGCACTGCTCGACCAGGTGCTCGTCCGTGACGGGCTGGCCACCGGCTGGCGGCTGTCCTGGGTCGGGCAGAGCCGCCCGGTCGCCGACCGGGCCCTGCTGTCCGAACTGCACGAGCTGACCGTGGCCGTCGACGCCCAGCGGTTGGAGGCCTTCCTGCGGACGCTGCCCGTCGATCTCGCGGCGCCGGTGCTCGTTCGGCGCCCGGTGCGCCAGGAGGAGGTGCCGCCCGCCGATCCCGACGAACGGATCGAGCTGCCGGCCGAACTCCTACCGCACGGTGGGCCGGAGGATGACGAGCCCCTTCGCCAGAAGCATCCGGTCATCAAAACGGCCGCAGCGCTGATCCTGCTGCTGATCGTGCTGGGGTTCGCCTTCGGTGGAGCATCGCTCGGCTAGGTTCCGTCCGATGTCGGCATCAGGGCGATCCACAGGGCGGAGGCCTGGCCGCGATCGCGCGCGGTGAGCTCCTCCAGGTACCGGCCCTGGCCGAGGAGTTGCTTGACGCGCGGGATCGCCTCGCCGTCGGGGCCGATCCGGTTGCGGACCGTCTTGGCGTCGCCGTCGATGACCGTCCGGTACATCACCTCGGCGGTGAGCGACACCGGTGACCGCGGCCGCGCGGCGGGCGTACTTCATCTGTTGTGCTCCTTGAGGGGGGCACGGGTCAGGAGCGCCGCCCCGCGCGCCCGGCGAGAGGGAAAGGACGCGGACGCGCGGAGCGACGAGCCCGGCCGGCCATCGGGGCGTGGCGGCCTTCGTCCGGCATCAGCGTGAGCTGTGTCTGTCAGTGCCCTCTGGCATCGTGTGCGCCATGGCCGAACTGGTGGAACGCGTCGACGAGGAAGACCACGTACTGGCAGTCGTCGAGCGGGGCGAGGCGATCCGCCAACAATGGCTGCATCGCGTCGCGACGACCGTCTGCCGCGACCCCGAGGGCCGGATCCTGGTCCACCGACGTCCCGACGACGACTCCCGTTTTCCCGGCCAGTTTACCGACCGCGGGTAGTGCCGCCCGTGGTGTCCGTCGGTGCCTGTGACTTGGGCGTCGCGGGCTCGTTTACCGACCGTGTCCGGAGCGCCCGTCGTGTTCCGGGGTCGGTACGCAGGACATGTGGCACGGCGAGTGGTGGTCGGGGATCTGAGGGTCCAGCAGATCGAACGGAAGGGCGGGCGGCGGTCGTGGACGATCGTGTGGCCCGAGGGCAGTCTCCACGCGGAGGCGGACCGGTTCCTGCGCGTGTACGACGGGTCGGGAACGCAGAGGACCTATGCGTACTACCTGGTGGACCATCTGCGGTGGTTGGAGCGTGAGTGCTTGGCCTTCGAGAAGGTCGTGCTGCGGGATCTTGAGCGCTACATGGGCATCGTCGGCGCGGAGGTCCTCATGCCGCTCGGTGAACCGTGGCGGATTGGCAAGCGCCCTTACGGCCGCTCCGCGTTGTCGACCGCGGCGGCCTGTCTGAAGGGCTTCTACCTGCACCAGTCGTCCCTGGGCGTGAATGGCGAGCTCGGCAAGACGCTCGACACCTCGCGGCTGCCCACGCGGGCGGACCGGCGCCGCGCGTTCCTGGGACACGTGAAGAACTCCATGCCTACCAACCCGCTCGCGCCGACGCGGCCGCGCCGCCGGCACCCGAAGATGCTCCCCGACGGCGCACGGGAGAAGCTCTTGGCGGTGGTGAACGCCGCCCGCGACCGGCTGGTGGTGACCTGGCTGGCCGACGGCGGCCTGCGGATCGGCGAGCTCTGCGGGCTGCACCTGGTGGACCTGCACTTGCGGGAGAACGCGGCCTGCGGGGAGTGCCGCGCCCCGCACGTCCACGTCTGCCACCGGCCCGGCAACCCGAACCGGGCCGAGGCGAAGACCAAGCTCCCCTGGCGCATCGAGGGCGGCACGGTGACCGGTGGGCTGATCAAGCGGGTCAGCCCGGCGATGGTGCACACCTACTTCGAGTACCTCACCGGCGAGTACCCGCGCGGCACCCGGCACGGCATGCTCCTGGTCCAGCTCCATGGCATGGACTTCGGGCAGCCGTGGGCGCCGGTCGGGGCTCGCCGGATGCTCGGCCGGGCCGGGAAGCGTGCCGGGCTCGGCGTGGTGAAACCCCATGCCTTCCGGCACAACTTCACTTCTGCGGTGCTCGACGCGGCCGGTGGCAACCTGCTGATCGCCCGGGATGCCGGCGGCTGGGCCTCTGCCGCGATGGTCGACGAGGTCTACGGGCATGTCGACATCCATGACCCGGCCTTCGACACCGCCCTGCGCACGGTCTGGGGTGGGGCCCAGTGACCGCGCCTTCCCTGCTGCCACGGCAGGATGCCCGCACACAGCGGGACCGGCTGGAGGTGCTGACCGTTCTGATCAACGGGCCCGAGTTCGACCCGGTGCTGCGCGGCGGGGTACTGAAGATCCCGCCGACCCACCCGGTTTATCCGTGGAGCTGCACGGTCCCTGACTGCGCGCGCTCGCGCTGGAGGCGCTACGCGATGTGCTCGGTGCACGCCGATCAGTGGCAGGAGGCAGAGGCGAGCGGGATGAGCCGGGCCCAGTTCCTGCGCATGGCAGAGCCGTTGGCGGCGTCGGAGGCCCCGGAGGAGATGATGTGCCGGATCTGCCCGCAGCGACCGGCCTTCAGCCTGCGCCTGGTGGTGTGCTTCCGGCATCGCAACCGGTGGCTGAGCCACCTGAAGCGGCACCCCGGCGCCGGTGAGGAGGACGGAGGGTTCGAGAGGTGGCTGGCCGATCAGCAGCCCTGCCCGGGCTACGGCGAGTGCCGCGCGGAGGTGTGCGACGAACTGGCCTCCTCGCCGCTGGGGTTGTGCGGCGCGCACGAGCGCGGCTACATCCGGGCCGGGCGCCCGGGCGGGGCCCGGCTGCCGAAGAACTTCTTCGCCACCTTCGAGCGGCACGACCGACCCGTCCCCATCTCCTGCGACGACCAGATCGCCTTCCGCTCCTGGTGCCGCGCGCAGTTGCCGGTGCACCGCACGGGGCGGATCTACCTGCGCGGCCTGCGGCCCCTGCTGCGGGCCGAGTTCCAGTGGGGCCTGTATGTCCACGGCCTGCAGCCCACCGCCGTGTGGAACTTGCCGTGGGTGCAGTCGCTCGCGGACGAGTGCCAGCGTCGCGACGTGGCGTCCCTCGCCGGCCTGGACCCGTCCGTCTTCCACCGCGACTACCACCTGCGCATGGTCCAGGAGATGCAAGAAGCCCTGCGGAAGGTCTACTTCAACCCCTCCGACAGCCGCGATGCCGGCTACATCGAGACCGAGCACTTCGGCGTGCGCTTCCCACACCGCTCCAGCTACATCGACCTGACCTGTATCTCCCAGCGGTGGCTGCGCGACCTGCTGTGGGACCACATCGCCGACGTGCTGCGCTCACCCTCATGCCCGCGCAGCGCCCAGCCGGTGGACTACCAACGCCGCGCGGGCGCCGAGCTGAGCGCATTCCTGGAGGCCGAGGCGCCGGACGGCGGCCACGATCCCAGGGCACTGCGCGAGGAACATACCCATGGTTTCGTCGCGGATCTGCGCAACCGCGAACGCCTCGGTCTTGCCTTCCGTGGCCAGGCCCGCCTGGACGGCAAGAAGTCGAAGGTCACCGAGAACATGCGCCGGATGGTGCTCAACTACGGCCGGGCCGTGCTGCGCGGCGCGCTGGACAACGGCAGCGCCGAACGGATCGGCTTGAACCGTGCCTTCATCACCGCCATGCCGGTCGGCGGCCCGGGCACGCCCCGCAGCCGCAATCCCTTCCCCGACGAGGTCGCCCGCGCCCTCGCAGCCGAGAGCAACCTGCAGCACCTCGCCGAGGACTACGACCCGCACGACCGCGGCCTGCGGGATGTCTGGGAAGCCATCATCATCACCGGCCGGCGCGCCAACGAGGTCATCCAGCTGCGGCTGGACTGCATCGGCCGCTACGGCGGGCTGCCTGTGCTCTGGCACGACCAGACCAAAGTCGGCAACCTAAACGCGGCCATCCGCATCCCCGACCGGCTCCTGGACCGGCTGGAGGAACGCCACCGCAAGACCCTGGCGCACTTCGCCGACCGCCACGCCGGCCGCGCGCCCACCCCCGCCGAGCGCGCCCACCTGGCCCTGTTCCCCACCGACATCCTCAACCCCGACGGCCGTCGCGCCCTGTCCTACACCTGGTTCCATTCTGGCCTGCGCAACTGGATCACCGACCTCGACCTGGGCGGTCACTACGTCGCCCACCAAGCCCGGCACACGCTGGCGACCCGGCTGCTGCGGGCCGGGGCGAGCCTGACCCACATCCGCCGATACATGGGGCAGGTCAGTGATCGAATGGCGGAGCATTATGTGCACCTGACCCAGTCCGACCTCGACGACGTCCTCCAGCGCGTCTGGGTCGCCGGCCCCGGCACCGCCAACCCTGGCGAACTCCTCACCGGAGACATCACCCCGCTCACCCGCGAGCAAGCCCAGGCCCTCGCCATCGACTTGTCCCGCCGCAGCACGCCCGCCGAGGGCGGGTTCTGCACCTTCCAGCCCGTCGTCGAGGGCGGCGCCTGCCCGTGGAACCTGGACTGCCACAACTGCGACAAGTTCGTCCTCTCCGGCGCCGACCTCCTCTACTGGCACCGCAAGCGTGAGCAGTGGCGGCTGCTGGCCGAGGGCGCCCCCGACAACGCCACCGCGGAGTACCTCCACCGCTACTTCGAGCCCACCGCTCGCGCCATCGACGGTCTGGAGAAGGCGTTGGCTGGCCTCGGCCTCCTGGACGACGCTCTCGCCCTGGACCTGCGCAAGCCCCAGGACTACTTCCACCGCGTGTGGTCCACCGCCTTCCGCGCCGCCGACCTCGCCGACGCCGCCGAGCAGGACGAAGACCAGTACGGCGGAGAGGACACCACCAGTGGGGAGGCGTGCGCATGAACGCCACCACCGTCCCCGGCCCTCGCACAGCCGCCGCGCTCGCAGCTCGACGCCGAACCACCGAGGCCGCCGTCGGACGCGTCCATGACGCCCTCACCCGGCTCCGCCGTGAGAAGGCCCACGTCAGCGTCGCCGCCGTCGCCCGGCGGGCGGACGTCTCCCGCACTTTTCTCTACGACAATCCCGACGCCCGCGCCGCAGTCGCCGCCGCCATGACCGAGGCCGACGCGCGCCGCACCCGCATGCTCGCCGACCAGGACGACCAGCAGGAAGCCATCTGGCGCGAACGCGCCCTGAACGCCGAGGACGCTCTCAAGGCCGCCCACGCCGAGATTCTCGTCCAGCGCACCCGCATGGGCGAACTCCTCGGCCAGATCCGCGACTTGCAGGCCGAGTGGACTGAGGAGGCCATCCGGCGGATCACCACCGAGAACACCACGCTCAAGCAGCGCGTCCGTCAGCTCACCGCCGACAACCGCACCCTCGACGAGCGACTCAAGGCCGCCCGCTCCAATCTGCGCTTCCAAGACCGCCGCGTCGCCGACCTCGAAGCCCAGATCCTGTCCTCGTCAGGATGACCCGCACCTGGCCAGCGGCCGTCTCACCCCGGTGAGACGGCCGCCGGCCATGACGCACGCTGAGCCGATGCTGTTGAAGTTCATCGCCGAGGTCACGGACGAACCTCTGCCCCTGAGCCCGAACGATCAAGTGGCGGAGTCGCAGAGCAACACTTGGTGGCTGTCGTTGTGGTAGTCAAACCGCGCATTGCGACGTCAGAGACTCACGGTCGCGCGTAGCGATTGCAGCACCTCGGCAAGAAGATCCCGCAGCGGCCGGGTCTCGCCCGGCCGCGTCCACAGGCGGATCGCCGTCTCAAGCACGAGGATGCCAGCGCCCGCGGCGAGGAGCGCGGTGTCCAGGTCGACGCCCCGCGCCTGGAGCCCGGCGGCGACGGCCTTGGTGAGAGACGCCTGCTTGCCGAGTTCCCGTTCCTGCAGCTCCGGGTTGGCGTTGACGATCTCGTGGCGGCGGGCCACCGCGAGGCGCATGCCCTCGAACGTCGCTTCGCCGACAACCTGCAGGGCGCGCACGACGGCGTCGAGTGGCGGGACGGACGCGTGGCAGGCGGTGATCTCGGCGACGATCCGTACCTGAAACTCTGAGCCCAAGCCGAAGAGCACCTCGCGCTTGTCGGCGAAGTGATTGAAGAACGTCCGCTGCGTCAGGCCGGCCCGCTGGGCGATCTCGGCCACCGTCGTGCGCTCGAAGCCTTGCTCTTCGAACAGGTCGAACGCGGCCGCCTGCAGGCGCTCGAACCCGTCTGGTTTCCATCTCGGCATGCCACAAGGATAGGTCATTGCATGATGTGCAGTCACGAGTGCTACGCTGATTTCACAAGATGCAATCACCCTAGCGGTCTACAGGAGTTGCAAGATGCGTGTCTTCGTCACCGGCGCGTCCAGTCATGTCGCCAGCGAGGTCGTCCCCGAGTTGCTGGCTGCCGGCCACACCGTCACCGGGCTGGCCCGTTCGGATCGCGCGGCACAGGTCGTACGGTCGCTCGGCGCCGACGTGCGGCACGGCGACCTGAATGACCTCGACGGCCTCCGCGCGGCCGCCGCCGAGTCCGACGGCGTCATCCATCTGGCCTTTCAGCACGACCAGCAGTACGGGGGAGACCTGGCCGGCGCCGCAGCGGCCGACCTGCGGGCGATCGAGGCCATGGGCGCCGCGCTCAGCGGGTCGAGCCGGCCGTTCGTGGGGACGAACGCGACCGGCGCGCTGACCCTCGCCGGTTTCCACGGGCGGCTCACCGAGCACGACGTGCTGCCCGGCGGCCTGCGGATAGAGGCCGAGAACGTCGTGGTCGCGTTGGCCGAGCAGGACGTGCGAAGCTCGGTCGTCCGACTGCCGCCGACGGTCCACAGCGCGGGCCGGTTCGGTTTGGCCTCGGCTTTGATCGAGCTCGCCCGGGCGAGCGGGCTGGCCGGCTACGTGGGCGACGGCTCCAACGTCTGGCCGTCCGTCCACACCCGCGACGTCGGCCGTCTCTACCGGCTGGCACTGGAGTCCGCAGCCGCCGGCTCCCGGTTGCACGCCGTCGCCGAGGAGGGCATCCCCCTGCGTGACATCGCCGCCGTGATCGGCCGCCACCTGAACGTCCCGGTCGCACCGGTCACCGCCGCCGCCGAGCATTTCGGCCACCTGGCCATGTTCGTCGGCATGGACAACCCCACGTCCAGCAAGATCACCCGCGACACGCTCGGCTGGGCACCGTCCGGCCCCGACCTCCTCGCCGACCTCGGCGACTTCCTGGCCGCGCCGTGATGACCGCCTGGCCCGCGACGCCCTGACCCGGATCGCCGCGGTGGCCGAGCTGCACATCACCGTCCAGCGCCCCGTCGGCATCTTCCGCCGTCCCGTCCCAGTCCGGGTGGTCACCGTCGCCGACCAGGTCCAAGTCCGAAGCTGGCACCGCCGCGACACCGGCCGGTTCGGTGACGCGCTCGCCTCCGTCCACGCCCGCATCCGTGTCCCGGGCGCGCCGGCACCACAGCCCATGCCGAATGCCGCGGCAGGATGCCCGCGCACAACGGGACCGGCTGGAGATGCTCACCGTGCTGTCAACGGGCCCGAGTTGGACCCGGTGCTGCGCGGCGGGGTACTGAAGATCCCGCCGATCCACCCGGTCTATCCCTGGAGCTGCACGGTCCTGACTGTGCGCGCTTGCGCTGGAAGCGCTACGCGATGTGCTCGGTACACGCCGATCAGTGGCAGGAGGCGGGAGCCTGCGGGATGTCCCGGACCCAGTCAGGCGACGAAGTCGAGAAGCACCCCAACGGGCGACACTAGAAGATGGTGAGGCACCGTCACGGACATGTAGTCTATGAATCGTCGCAGTTCAGAGCCGGTATCCGAGCTCCTGCGGTCGGTAAAGTGGAGTACAACTGGCTGCTGGGCGGCGCCGTCAACGTGGGTGAGACGTACGAGGCCGCAGCGGCCCGGGAACTCGCCGAGGAGATCGGTGTCCACACCTCCACACGACTCGTCTTCAAGTATCTCTGCCGCGGAGCGATCAGCCCCTACTGGCTGGGCGTGCACGAGGCCACCATCACCCAGCTGATCACTCCGGATGCTTCGGAGATCGCCTGGCACACCTGGCTCACCGAAGCCGAACTCCGGGACGCGATCCGCAGCCCGACCTTCGTCCCCGACGCCCAGGAAGCCTTCACCCGATACCAGGCTCTGACCGATCCGCCGGCACTCCCCCGAGGCGAGTGACCTTCCGCCCAGGAGACCGCCACGCGATCCGCCCACTGGAATCTCGATTGCTCAGCGAAGGGGGCGACGGCTACCGTCCATCACATGACGTCGTACTGCTTCGCCGCAGGGCAGATCCGCCGCGCCTGAACGCGGCGGCACATCCCGATCATCTCCGCCGCGCCCGTGAGCCCATTCCACTTCAACGGGTATGGAGATCCCCCATGTTCACCCCGCACCGGGAGCTGGACGCGCTCCTGGCCGAGTTCGTCCACGCGGTCCGCGCCATCCTCGGCGACACATTCGTCGGTGCCTACCTGCAGGGCTCCTTCGCACTGGGCGCCGGAGACCTGCACAGCGACTGCGACTTCATCGTTGCCACCACCGTCCTGCCCACCGGGGCCACAGAGGCGGAGCTCCGCCGGCTCCACGACGAGATTCCCACCCGTCCGGGCTTCTGGACCAAGCACCTGGAGGGCTCCTACGCGGACACCACGTCCCTGCGCACCGTCGCCGGGCTCGGAACACCGTGGCTGTTCTGCGACCACGGCCACCGCGAGCTGATCCGGGACGCCCACTGCAACAGCCCGCACACCCGCTGGATCCTCAGGAACCACGGAATCACCCTCGCCGGCCCCCCGGTCACCGACCTCGTCGACCCAGTGCCACCCCAGGCCCTGCGCCAATCGATGCACGAGATGCTGCCGGGCCTCATGGAAGACCTGCGGACCTGGGCCAACTTCGACATGGCCTGGAGTCAGCGCTACGCCGTCACCACCTACTGCCGGGCACTGTTCACCCTGCACACCGGCGAGGTCGCCTCCAAGCGCGGCGCACTCGAATGGGCGCGCGAAACCCTCGACCCGCGCTGGCGCCCCCTGCTCACCCAGGTGATCCAGGACCGCGAGCTGGGCTGGGACCCGACCGACCCGCCACGACCAGGCAGCCTCGAAGCAATGTACGCCTTCGGTGTCTACGCGGAGTCTTTCGCCGGCTGAACCGAGCCCACGCCCGCTTCCGGTACCCCGTCGAACGAGGCGTGGCCACCTTCAAGCGCCGGCGGGTCTTCCGTCACCCCCGCTGCAGCCCGAGCCGGCTTACGTCAGCGGCCAAGGCCGTCCTCACCCTGGAGCAGCAAGGCCGAAAAGGCTCAGGGAACTGATAATCCGTCAATTACATGTCAGGAAGGATAGATGAGTGAACCAAGCGGCGGACAGGGAATGGTCAGCGTGCTGACGCCAGGGCGCTCGACGAAGGCGCGGGCGGCGATGGCCTGGCGGCGCTGGGACTCCAGGTCGTCCGCCCGCCAGGCGTCCCGCCGCACGCGGGCGTCGTCCCGGTTGTAGGAGACGGCGCTGACGGAGGCGTTGCCGGCGGCGCGGCTGATGTCCGCCTTCATGATGGCGCGTTGGAGCACGGTCTGCGTGGCGGCGAGGTCGATCCGGGTGATCAGGACCCCAGGGGTATTCGGCACCCGGGTCGGTATGGGGGCTATGGGGAGCGAGGCAGGATCTCGGCCGCCGCGCCCGAGGGACGGCTCTGTACTCGGGAACGGGCGTCCCCTTGCAGCTCAGCGAGCGTTGTCCGTGCCGGCGCCCGGCTGGCTCGCACGAGCCCGCTGCTGGTTTTGGTCCGGACCCGGTCTTGATGGGTCAGCGGGCGAGGGAGACAGCGAAGGGCTTGAAGCCGTGTCGGCGCAGGATGTGGGGAACCACGAGGATCATGGCCTCGGTGGCGCGGGCTGTGGTGATGCCGCCGAGGTCCTCGATCCATGCGGGCTGCCAGCCCAGGTCGCCGAGCAGGCCGGTGACGGTCTTCTTCGCGTTCTGGTCGTCGCCCGAGAGATAGGCGGTCGGTGGGACGGCCAGGGTTTCGGGAGCGGTCATGACCATGAACAACATGGTGTTGAGGGTCTTGACCACATGGGTGTCGGGGAGCGCGGCCTGGAGCTTCTCGGCGAGGCTGCTGCCGGGGTAGCACAGGTCGCCGGGCAGGCCGTCGTCGGTGTCGCGGATGGCGTTGGAAACGTCGACGAGGAGTTTTCCGGAGAGCTCGGTGCGCAGGCCGGCCAGGCGGTCCAGGGAGATGTCGCCGGGCGTCGCGTTGATCACGATGTCCGCGGTGCGGGCGGCGGTGCGCTGGTCGGCGAAGGCGATCTGCGGGGCGATGCCGGCGGCAAGGACTGCGGTCTCTTCCGGGTTCCGGACACCGAGGGTGACACGGTGTCCGGCCGCGGCGAGCTTGCCGGCGAGGTTGGCGCCGACGCGGCCGGCGCCCAGGATGCCGATGCTGGTCATGAGGTGATGCTCCTTGCGGTATCGGGTGGGTGGGGCGGAGGTGTCCGGTCAGGCGATGGTCGACAGGACCTTGAGGGCGGCGGTGTGGATGCCGGGGGCGGCGGCCAGGAAGTCGCGGCTGCCGGTGTGCCAGGGTTCGCCTGCCAGGTCGGTGACGGTGCCGCCGGCCTCGGAGACCAGCAGGGCGCCGGCGACCAGGCCGGAGCGGACGTCGGAGAACTGCCAGAAGGCGTCCGTGCGTCCGGCGGCGACGTGGATGAGCTGCATCGTGGCGGGCACGGACACGCGCACGACCAGGCCGTTGATGAGCATGGCGGTGACCGAGTCGCCGATCCGCCGGAAGGTGCGCACGTCCTCGCCGGGCCTGGCCTGGCCGGTGCCGATGAGCGCGGCGCCCAGATCGGTCTTGGCGGACACGTTCAGGGGCCGGCCGTTGAGGCGGGCGCCGCCGCCGGCGACGGCGGTGTAGGTGTCGCCGGTCAGCGGCAGGTGGACGACGGTGAGGACCGGCTGGTTGTCGCGGACCAGGGTGGCGGTGACGGCCCAGTCCTCCATGCCGTGGACGTGGTTGATGTTGCCCTCGGCGGGGTCGACGACCCACCACTCCCCGGGCGGGAGCGCACCGCCGGCCAGCTCGTCCTCGGCCCACCGCGATCCGGGCCGGGACCGCAGCAGCGGCTCCCGCAGCACGTCCAGCACCGCGTCGTCGTTGGCGTGGATCTCGGCGACGACCTCGTCCAGACTCACGCCCCGGGCGTGCGAGGTGTGGCGGTCGCGCAGCGTGAGGCCTGCGGTCCTCACCGCGGCGGTCACCTCGGGCAGCAGCGTCGTGTCGGCGGCGAAAGGCATGGCTGTGCTCATGGCGGGCTCCCTGCGTTCGATGTGTGCGGGCGGCTTGTCTCGCGCCTGCACTTCGAAGGTAGGACCCCCGGTCATTAACAACAAGTGCATGCTATTCACTTATAGAGTTACTGGCATGCAATTGGATCTGAACCTGCTCACGGCCCTGGACGCACTGCTGGAAGAGGGCAGCGTCGCCGGCGCCGCAGCACGCCTCCACGTCACCGCACCGGCGATGAGCCGCTCCCTGGGCCGCATCCGCAAGGCCACCGGCGACCAGATCCTGGTCCGCACCGGCCGCAGCATGGTCCCCACCACCCGCGCACTGGCCATGCGCGCCCAGGTCCACGCCCTCGTACAGCAGGCCCACCAACTCCTGTCCGCACAGCAAGAACTCGACCTGGCAGCTCTGGACCGGGTGTTCACCGTGCGCTGGCACGACGCCCTGACCGCCGCCTGCGGCACCGCCCTGATCACCGCCGTCCACCGCCAGGCCCCCGGCGTCCGGCTGCGCCTGTCGGCCGAACCCGGGACGGACGACGCCGAGCTGCGCCGGGGTGAGGTCGACCTCGAATCGAGCGCCGGCGCCCCGACGCTCCCGGACATCCGCCACCGCCTGGTCGGCAGCGACCGGCTGGTCGTCGCCGTCCGACCAGGCCACCCCCTCACCGAAGGTCCGCTGAGCATCGAGCGCTACGCAGCCGCCGAACACCTCACCGTTTCGCGACGCGGAAGCCTGCGCGACCCGATCGACGACGCCCTGACCACCCGCGGCCTCGAACGACGCGTCGTCGCCGCCGGGCCCACCACCGCCTTCGCCCTGCAACTCGTCCTCGACACCGACCTGGTCGTCACCCTCCCCGACGCGGTCACCCGCGCAGCCCGGGAACAACTCGGCCTCGCCACACTGCCGCCGCCACTCCCGCTGCCCGAGGTCCCCCTGTACCTGCTGTGGCACCAGCGCTACGACGACGACCGCGCCCACACCTGGCTGCGAGACCTGGCCACCGAAACCGTCCAGGCACTATTCGCACCACCGACCGCCCCTCAACAGCCCCTCACCAACCGGACCGGGCAGTGACGGATACGCCCGGGGAAAGGCCTCCGGCAGCCGACTCCCGCTCTTGTGAACACACAACCGGAGTGCGGCGACCGACACTCGGCGGGGTGTGGCCGTCCGCGGGGGATGCAGGCCCACTGCGCGCATACCGCGAGGGTTGACGGACCGCTGCCCCACTGGGCTGACGACCGCACCTCCCGTTGCCCGGCACTATGTCCATGCACTCGCCGGAAGGCGGCCGAGTGAACAACTCATCGGCCCGGGGCGGGCGTCGGCGGCAGCTCGTGAGCCGGCCGGCCGTTCGTGCCCAGCCTTGCCGGATCGAGTGAACAGCCGCACCGCAACCCAGAGATGGAAGGAACCGATCCATGGATCTGCGCAAGCGCATGACCACACTCGCGGTCACCACCACCCTCGCAGGACTCGCCACCCTGGGCCTGACCGTTCCCGCTCAGGCGGCCGACGCCGGTCCCGTCGCCGACATGTCCTCGGAGTGGGTCGCCGTGCCCACGAGCGACGCCGACGGGACCGTGAGCACCGGCGCCGCCACGCCGTTCGCTCAGACCGTCGGGACGCCGAACCTCCCCAAGGGCTGCGCATCGCCCGACCTGTGGAAGCCGTACCCGCGCAAGATCGGCCGGGACTGGTACGTGGAGGCCGGCGGCCGGCTCTACGACTGCGGCCTCACCCACCTGTCGCTGGAGCTGCAGAAGAACGGCCACCAGGTCGACAAGAAGACCGCCACGCGCAAGGGTGACATCAACCCCAGGTACAAGTGCCGCAACTTCAGCAGGAGCAACTACACGATCGTGGCCACCTGGACGAAGCCGAAGCCGCAGTACCCCGGATTCGAGATCATCCAGAAGTGGGTCAGCCGGAGCCCGGAGCATCTGAACTGCGGCTGACGAACGCGCCGGACGCCCTGCGGCAACGAGTACGGAGGTCGTTGCCGCAGGGACCGGTCCGAACGTCGAACGCGCCCAGGCCGAGCTGCGCGTCCTCCTCGTCCGAGACTCCGAGACTCCGAGACTCCGCACCGCGGGCGGGCCTATCCCGGGAGGGCGCGCCGCGGGGTGATCAGGCCGCTCTCGTAGGCGAGGACGACGGCCTGGGCGCGGCTGGAGATGCCCACCTTGGTCATGATGCGGTTGAGGTGGGTCTTCACCGTGCCGACGGTAACCGCCAGTTCGTCGGCGATCTCGGAGTTGCCGAGGCCCGCGCCGACGAGTTGCAGCACGTCGAGTTCGCGCGCGGTGAGCGGATCCAACTCCGTTGGTGCGTCGGCTTCCTGGCCGATCCGGTGGGCGTACGCCTCGATCAGGCGGCAGGTGACGCTGGGGGCGAAGAGCATGTCGCCGCCGGCGACGACCTCGATCGCGGTGAGCAGCCGCTCCGGCGGGGTCTCCTTGAGCAGGAAGCCGCTGGCGCCGACCCGCAGGGCCCCGTAGACGTACTCGTCGAGGTCGAACGTGGTCAGGACGAGGACTCTGGGCAACGGATCCACGGCCTGCGCGAGGATCCGTTCGGTGGCGGTGATGCCGTCGACGTCCGGCATCCGGATGTCCATCAGGACCACGTCGGGTCGTAATCGGGCCGCGAGCGCGATGGCCTGTTCCCCGTCGGCGGCCTGTCCGCACACGTCGAGGCCGGGCGCCGCGTGGATCAGGGCGGCCAGGCCGGCCCGCACCAGGATCTGGTCGTCCACCACGAGCACGGTGGTCATGCGCCGGTCTCCCCCTACCCGCGATCGGGGCCGCCCCCCGCGGACCCGGCGCCCGGTCCCGGCAGGGTGAACACCACCTCGAACCCCCCGTCGGGCAGCGAGCCCGCACGCAACATACCACCGTGCGCCTCGACCCGTTCGCGCATGCCGATGAGCCCGTGACCGCCGCTGACGCCGGGCGGGACGGGCGCGCCATTGCGGGCCGTCGGGCCGCCGTCGCGGACGCCGACCGACAGCCGGCCGGGCCGGTAGTCCAGGGACAGTCGCACGTCGGCCGGGCCGGCGTGCTTGAGCACGTTGGTGAGCGCCTCCTGCACGACCCGGTAGGCGCCGAGGTCCGGGCCGGGTGCGAGCGGGTACGGCTCGCCGGCCACCGTCAGCTCGACCGTCAGCCCGGCCGCCTCGACCCGCTCGATCAGCGCCGGCAACCGGGCCAGCCCCGGCGCGGGCTCCTCCGGCTGCCCGCTCCCGCCGTCCGGTTGCTCGGGCGGCACCCGCAGGACGTGGAGGAGTCCGCGCATCTCCTCCAGGGCCTCCCGGCTGCTGCCCGCAATCGTGTCGAGCGCCGAGCGCGCCGTAGTGGGATCGCTCTCGAACACGTAGCCCGCCAGACCGGCCTGCACCGCGACGACCGAGATGTGATGGGCAATCACATCGTGCAGCTCGCGGGCGATCCGCAGCCGTTCCTCGGTCAGCGCGTGTCGCATCCTGGCGGCCTGCTCGTGCTGCAACCGCAAGGTCAGCGCGGCGAGTTGGAGGTTCCGCTCGCCCAGGATCCGCAACGTCAGACCGAACGCCCAGGCCGTCCCGACCCCGAGCACCACCTGGGCGAGCGCCACGTCCGGGGAGACCACCTTCGTGGCCATCGCGCTGCACAGCCAGACGGGCGCCGCGAAACAGGCGCCGGCCACCGAGGTGCGGGTCGGACGCCGGGCGGCGAGGGTGAAGACGGCGAACAGCGGCGCCCAGATGTTGGCCGACGGCTGGTACCCGCCGACGGTGTAGGCCAGGAGCGCCGCGCACGAGACCAGCAGGACACCCACCGGGGCGAGCCGGCGGACGGCCAGCGGCAGGTTGACCACCAGGCAGAGGGCGGCGGCGGTCCGGTCGAACGGCGGCCAGCCCGGCGGGTGGTACTGGTAGGCGAAGGACAGCGTGGCGGCGGCCAGGATCAGGGCCAGCAGCGCGTCGATGACGCACCGGTGCGTCTCGGTCAGCCACGCCGGCCGCCCCGGAGGCCCCGGGAGCCCCTTGACCGGGGACGGGGGCACGTCTGTCTGCATCCGGGCAGCCTAACGACACTGCCATGGGCGGGGGTTGACGGCACGGGCTCGGCCCGCAGGGGAAGTCCCAAGGTGCGGGCTGGAGCACACGCTCCTGCAGGGCGAAGACGTGATCGTCGGCCGGGGCGGCCGTCGGGGGCGGGGCGGTTACCAGGGCAGCGGGCCTTCGGCGTCGGTGTAGGTGCCGGTGGGGCCGTCCGGGGTGAGGCCGGCCATGCGGACGATGATCTCGGCACCCTGTTCGACGGTCTGGATGCCGGTGTTGCCGTTGAGGTCGGTCTTGGTGAAGCCGGGCTCGACGGCGTTGATGCGCATGTTCGGGAACGCCTTGGCGTACTGCACGGTGATCATGTTGACGGCGGCCTTGGAGGCCGGGTAGACGACGCCGGGGTACGCGTAGGCGGGGGTGCCGGCGGTGGTGACGCGGGTGAGCGAGGCCAGGCCGCTGCTGAGGTTCACGATCACGGGGGCGGCGGAGCGCTGCAGCAGCGGGAGGAACGCATGGGTGACGCGTACCGTGCCGAAGACGTTGGTTTCGAACGTGCTCCGCATCAGGTCGGCGGTGACGTCCGCCGCACCGATGATGCCGTTGTCCTCGGCCCGCTCCTCCACGCCGGCGTTGTTGACCAGCACGTCCAGGCCGCCGCCGGCCTCGACGGTCCTCGCCGCTGCGGCGACCGAGGCGTCGTCGGTGATGTCGATGACGACCGGCCGCGCGCCCAACCGCTCGGCGGCGCGACGCCCGCGCTCGGGGTCCCGGCTGCCGATGTACACGGTGTGGCCTGCGGCGATGAGTCGACGGGCGGTCTCGAACCCGAGCCCCTTGTTCGCTCCGGTGATCAGTGTCGTGGTCATGCCTCCACGATGCTGCGCGGCGATGCCGTCAGCCAGGCGTCCGGCCTTCCTGGGACTACCGGTACCAGGCACCCGCGGGCGGGACGGTGCACAGTGGTGGCATGGCGACCACGGAGTTCGGGCGGACGGTGCGGCGCTGGCGTGACCGGGTCCCGCCGGAGGCGGCCGGCCTGCCGGCGGGCGGCCATCGGCGCGCGGCCGGACTGCGCCGGGAGGAGCTGGCGCTGCTGGCCGGGATCTCGGTCGACTACGTCACCCGCCTCGAACAGGGCCGGGCGGCCAACCCGTCGGAGCAGGTCGTCGAGGCGCTGGGGCGGGCGCTGCGACTGAACGCGGAGGAACGTGAGCATCTGTTCCGGGTCGCCGGGCTGGTAGCACCGGGACGCGGCACGGTGCCCGCCTACATCACGGCCAGCGTGCAACGGATGCTGGACCGGCTGACCGGCGCACCCGTCGCGGTCTACGACGCGGCGTGGACGCTGCTGCTGGCCAATCCGCTCTACACCGCGCTGATGGGTGAACAGCACGGCAAGGAGCGCAACGGGGCGTGGCGGAACTTCCTCGGCTCGGGCAGCCGGGTCCGCCACACGCCGGAGTCCCGGCGGGCGTTGGAGACCGCGGTCGTCTCCGACCTGCGGGCGGCGGCGAGCCGCTACCCGGCGGATCTGCGACTGCGGCGTCTGATCGCCGATCTGCGCGGCAACAGCGAGCGGTTCGCCGAGCTGTGGGACTCCGGCGCGGTGGGACACCAGGAGGCCTCGCGCAAGACCATCGACCACCCGCAGGTCGGACCGCTGACGCTGGACTGCGACGTGCTCAGCGTCGCGGGCAGCGATCTGCGGATCATGGTCTACACGGCCGAACCCGGCGCCGAGGACGCCGAACGGCTGGCGCTGCTGGCGGTGATCGGCACGCAGGCACTGGTCAAGGTCGCCGGCGAGGGCGTCGGGTGAAACCTGACACCGGCGCCGGGCCCGACCGCCGTGGCGTCGGCGCTCAGCACCACCGGCTTGCCCGCCCCGGCCCCGAGGGCACCGACGTCCAGCACGCGCAGGCCGGGCGCGGGCTCCAGCGCCCACCGCGCCGCGACCTGCGCGTCGTCCGGACGGTGCTCGGCGTACGCGACCGGGTACCCCCCGTCCGCACCGCCGGCGTCCTACTGCTCGACGCGGACCTTGTCGGCCTGCATGCCCTTCTGGCCCTGAACGGCTTCGAAGGAGACCTTCTGGCCCTCCATCAAGGACTTGAAGCCCTGCCCCTCGATGGCCCTGAAGTGCACGAAGAGGTCCGGACCGGACTCAGGGCTGATGAAGCCGTAGCCCTTCTCCTCGTTGAACCACTTCACGGTGCCGTTCTGACGGTCGGCCATGTCTTCTCCTTGTCGCACGCGGATCGCCTTGCCCCGCGATCCTCTCACGCAGAGCGCGTCCGCAAACACGAACGGTAGTTGGGCCATCCGGGTCGCGCCGTGACGGCACCGGCCGCGGCAGTAGCATGCCCGGTCATGACGGATGATCAGCGGGAAGTGGAACTGGCAGGCGGGGGCGTCAACCGGGTCTTCCGGGTGGGGGCCACCGTTCGGCGCCCGTCGGGGCCGTGGACGGCGACGGTGCACGCCCTCCTCGATCACGTCCACCGGCGCGGCTTCGCCGGTGCTCCGTGCGCCCACGGGCTGGACCCCCAGGGGCGCGAGGTCCTCGACTTCATCCCGGGCGACGTCGGGCACCGGCCACTGACCGATGACGCCCTCGTCGCCGTCGGCGCCCTGCTGCGCGAATTCCACGACGCCACCGCGGACTTCACCCCGCCGCCGGACGCCACCTGGTTCCTGCCCGCGCGGGAACCCGCCGAGGTGGTCTGCCACGGCGACGTCGCCCCCTACAACTGCGTCTTCCGGGACGGCCGGCCCGTCGCGCTCATCGACTTCGACACCGCCCACCCCGGCCCCCGCGTCTGGGACTTCGCCTACGCCGCCTACCGCTTCGCACCCCTCACCGATCCGGCCAACCCCGACTTCCACCTGCCCCTCGAAGACCAGGCCCGACGGCTGCGCGTCCTGGCCGACGCCTACCGCCTGAGCCCGGACGACCGCGAGGCGGTGACCGACACGGCCCGCCTCCGTCTCGACCACCTCGTCCGCCTCATGCACGACCAGGCCGCCGCCGGGAACGCCGCCTTCGCCGGACACATCGCCGCCGGTCACGACCGCCTCTACCAGCGGGACGCCGCCCACATCGCCCGCCACGGCGCCTACCTGACCGCCGCGCTCCGACCGTAGGCGACCGGCGTTGACCGAACGTCTACGCGTGACTGGTCCCGTAGGGGCACCAACCCCTTCGAGGTCCTGGAGGACCACCATGATCACGCGTGTACTGGTCGGCATGGCCGCGGCCGCCCTGGTCGCCCTCGGCACCGGCGCGGCGACGTCGGCAACCGCTTCCGGCGGGTCCCCGTCCAACTGGCACTGGGTCAACGGCGTCGGCCACGACACCCACGTGACCGCGGGCGGCTGGCTCGACAAGCCGCGCGAGCACGACATGTAGGCCATCGGGCCCGCCCCACCGGCCCCCTGTCACCGGTGGGGCGCTTTCTGGTCACCGCCCCCGCACGAATCGCCGAAATCCACCGGCCAGAGGGGAGCATTCCGGCGGCCCCTCCGATCGGCGGGAGCAGTCCCAGGCAGCACACAGACGATGTCAAACCGTTACCAAGGGGCCTCCCGAGTGTCCGTTTTGCCCGTTGCGCCGGTGCTGTAATGGCCATGCCTCCTCCAAGGATTGGCAAAGTCAGCACGGCAAGAATGCACATCCCCGACGTCTCGACGGCAATTCCCCGCACTCCTGGAAATCCGCGAACGAAGGCGATCGCGAAAGAACGCACTGGAGTTCAGGAATGATGGCTACGAGACTTTCCGCTCTCGGTCGGTGGTCCGCCACCGCCGTGGCCGCCGCCGTCGTGGCGGGGACGGCCGCCGGGTGTTCCGGCGTCGTCGACCGCGGACTCGCCGGCCCAGCCCCGTCCGCGGCCGACACAACCAGTCCCACCCCGTCGGTGGCCGGGACCACCAGTCCCACCACGACCGCCGCCGCCGACCCCGCGAACCCCGCGACCTGGCGCCTGCCGATGGAGGCCCACCTGCCGACCGACGAGGAGTCCCGGCGATTCGGCCGGGCGATGACCACCCTCGTCGGCGACTGCATGCGCAAGGCCGGCCACGCCTACTCGGCGCCGCCGGAACTGCCGAGGCTCGGCCCCAAGACCCTCACCGACTGGCGCTACGGCATCCACGACGCCGCCCTGTCGGCCGAGCGCGGCTACCACCCGGACGCGGCGGAGCAGGCCGCCTACGACGCGGCGATCGCGAAGGGCCTCGCGGCCGGCACCACGGGCGCCGCCGCCGAGGCGGAGCAGGCGTGCGGCGTGCAGAGCAAGCAGCGTCTGGGCGGCGGCGACCGCACCTGGGGCGCGCTCGCCCAGACGCTCGGCAACGACGCCTTCATGCGCTCCAAGCGCGAGCCGGAGGTCGTGGCCGCGTTCGGGGCCTGGTCCTCGTGCATGAAGGGGCGCGGCTTCGTCTACAAGGAGCCCCTCGACGCGAGCGACGACCGCCGCTTCAAGGGCACGGACGTGTCGCGGACCGAGATCGACACCGCGCTCGCCGACCTCGCCTGCCGCGCCCGCAGCAACGTCGCGAAGGTCTGGTTCGACGCCGAGGTCCGGCTCCAGGAGCAGGCGCTCGAGCAGCGGGTGCCCGCGCTCCAGACGGAGCGCCGCGAACTGGACGCGGCGCTGCGCAAGAGCGCGGACGTCCTCGCCGGCCGCTGACGCCCTACGTGCGCTCCGGGTCCCACTCCGGGTGTTCGCGGGCGGCCCACCTCCGGTCGACCAGGCCGGTGCGCATGCCGAGGCGGGCCTCGGGGTCACGGACGGCCATGCGGATGTGGCCGATCGTGACGACGGCGATCGCGGCGGCCAGCCAGTCGTGGACGAAGGTCGCGCCGGTGCGCCAGGACGGCGGGGAGAGGTGGGTCAGCCACATCAGCAGGCCGGTGCCGACGATGACGAGGATCGCGCCGAGGGTCCACTGGGCGTAGAGCTTCTGGCCCGCGTTGAACTTGCCGGCCGGGCGGTCGGGCGCGCGGGAGCGCAGGGCGCGCAGCCAGGCCCAGTCGGTCGGGGTGAAGCGGCTCAGGCGGGACAGGTCGGCGCGCAGGGCGCGGGAGGCGAGGCCGAGGAGCAGCGGGACGGGCAGGGCGAGGCCGCACCACACGTGGATCGTCACCACCAGCCGTCGCCTGCCGACGAGTTCGGCCAGGGGCGGCACGTACAGGAACGCGGCCGTGGTGAGGCAGACCAGCATCAGGGCGGCCGTGACGCGGTGGACCCAGCGTTCGGCGCGGGTGAAGCGGCGCAGGAGGTCAGGAGGTCGGTGCATCGTCACGTCCGTTCGAGCGGCCGACCCAGGCGTCGACGTCGTAGCCGTTCTCTTCCCAGTAGCCGGGTTGCACCGCGTCGGTGACGGTGATGCCGGAGAGCCACTTCGCGGACTTGTAGAAGTACATCGGCGCGACGTAGAGCCGGGCCGGGCCGCCGTGGGAGTGGGAGATCGGGGCGTCCTGCATGCGCAGGGCGACGAGGACGTCGTCGCGACGGGCCTGGTCGAGGGAGAGGCTCTCGGTGTAGGCGCCGTCGAAGCAGCTGAACCGCACGGCCCGCGCGCCGGGCCGCACGCCGGCCGCGTCGAGCAGGTGCGACAGCGGGACGCCCTCGAAGGGGGTGTCCGGCACGCGCCAGCCGGTCACGCACTGCACGTCGTGGACGATCCGGCGCTGGGGCATCGCCTGGAGTTCGGCGAGGCGGAAGGTGCCGGGGCGGTCGACGAGGCCGTCGACGCTCAGGGTGTACGTCTCGGCGGTCCGCTCGGGGACGGAGGCGGTGATCGAGTAGTACCGGAAGCCGCCGCCCCCGGGGAGGAGCCCGGTCAGGCCGGTCGGGTCCTTGCCGGCCACGGTGTCCTGGGCCTTCTGCAGGTACGGCCCGGCGGCGACGCCGACCGCGCCGAGGCCGAGCAGCCCGAGCACGACCCGGCGGCCGACCGGGGTGCCCTTCCCGTTGTGCGCTGTACTGTCCACGCCGCCGATTCGACCAGGTCCGCCCCCGTCTTGACCAGGGGCGCAGCCCGGTCGTCAGGGTTTCGTCACATCCGGGCTCAGCAGGTCTTGCGGACGTTGCCCGCCTTGCCCTGCGGCAGCACGTTCTTGTCCCGGCGGACGATGCTCAGCTTGTCGCCCCAGCCCTTGCAGGCCTTCGACAGGCCCTTGTCGGTGTACTCGATGACGTAGACGTGGTCGCCGAAGGCGTCGACGTAGCCGTTGCACTCGTCCTGCTCGCCGCACTCCTCGGCGACGGCGAAGTCCAGCCCGACCTTCTGGCGGTCGCCGGCCAGCTCGACGGTGTTCTTCTGGCCGATCGCGAGCTTCTTCTCGTGCGCGTGGGCGGCGATCACCGTCTGGAACGCCTCGACGTCGGCCGCGGTGAGCAGGTTGTCGGAGCGGGTGTAGCTGTCGTAGTTGTCCGGCTCGACGGCGTTGAAGCCCTTGGCCGCGCACTCGTCGATCCAGCCGTTCACCTTCGCCGCGATGCGCCGGCGCTTGGCGTCGGTGCGGACGTCGAGGAGGGCCTCGTTCCAGTTCGTGTCGTAGACGACCTTGCCGCCGCCGTCGCGGAGCAGCAGGTCCGGCTCCCAGTCCTTCTCGGCGCCGGACTGGGCCTGGAAGGCGTTGACGTAGCAGATGTTGTACAGCCCGGCGGCCGGCGCCGCGCCGTGGTCGCGGCTGACCACCTGCACCCCGGCCGGGGGCTGGTAGGGCGAGGAGATCTGGTAGTCGAAGCCCGTGTGCTCGGGCGGCAGGGTGACGCTGGTGGGCGGCGGCAGGGACGGGCCGGTGGCGGGGGCCGTGGTCGCGCTGTCCGAGTCGGAGTCGTCCCCGCCGTCGGACGAGGAGCTGCACGACGACAGCACGAGCGCGGCCGCGGCCGAGACGGCCAGCGCCGCGGCGACCCGGCGACGGACAGGGCTGATGGACATCGTCGGTCTCCAAGGGGGTGGTGGCACTGAGGCTCACCTTACCGGGCAGTGGATCACCCCCGGCCCCGCACGGGGGCCCGGGACCGAATCCCAATGAACGCTTAATGCTCCGTTCACGCCCGATCAATCGGCGCGGCAGGCCCGGAATCCGTCCCACAAGTCTGGGATAGGAACGGCCACGGCCGCCGCCGCAGAATGACGGTGCACGTCAAACCCCTTGAGAAGGAGCCCAGTTGATGAAGCGCTTGCACCGCTCCCTGGTCGTCGGCGGCTTCGCCGCGGCCGTCGTGCTCTCGGGCGTCGGCGCCGCCCAGGCGGCAGAGGCCGCGCCGGCGGGCACGCACGCGGCGGCCCTCGCCGGCGCCGCCGACTGCGACGTCGAGTTCACCGTCACCTACTACCACTACCGCGAGAACGGGTACTCCCACGGCGGGGCGCTGCGCCGCGCCAACAAGGCGTACGCCAAGTGCATGGCGAGCTGATCGGCTGATCCGCCGGCCCGTCGGTGCCCGGACCATCGGGGGTGGGCACCGGCGGGAGGCGGGGCCGGGGGCCGGGGGGCACCCGATTGGTGCGCCCTCTGATAACGCTCCGGAGATGGCTGGGGACCTGCGCCGGCCCACGGCCGCGTGACGCGGCGGTGACCGTGGACGGCCAGGGTCGTTGGCCGGGCATGACCATTTCCAAGCGCATCACCGCCGCCGCCTTCCTCTCCGCGGTCGCCGTCTCCATGGGCGGTCCGGCCTTCGCCGCCGAGCACGCCGGGGCCGCCGGGCACCCCGCACACGTCCGGCACACCGAGCCGCCCGTCACCGCCCTGCAGTGTGAGGAGGGTGGCGGCTGGGTGGCCACCGACATCCGCGAGCGCCGGGAGTTCTGCCTCGGCGGGGAGTTCAACGACCGCTACGTCGTCTGGATCTGACCCACGGGTGAGGGCGGAGCGCCCCGGGCGACCGGGGTGCTCCGCCGTGTCACGCCGCCGGGCCGTAGGCGCCGAAGCCGCGGCAGACCAGGCCGTCGCGGAAGGTCAGGACCTCGGCGACGGCCTGGCCGCGCTCGTTGCGGTAGTTGATGACGAGGGTGTCGACCGAGGCGCGGACGTCCTCGACGGTGAAGTGTAGGTCCGGCAGGTGGTCCAGGCCCTTGGCCCAGTAGGCGCGCAGGGCGTCCTTGCCGCGCACCTCGCCGGACGGGTCGCCGATGACCTCCAGGATCCTGGGAGAGGCGAAGACGACGTCCTCGGTGTAGTGGGCGAGGATGCGCTCCAGGTCGCGGGAGTTCCAGGCGGCGGCCCAGTCCTGGGCGAAGCGGGTGGCGAATTCGAGGTCCATGGCCCCGGACGGTACGACAACCACGCTGCGGTCGCGCGCAATTCCACGATCCGGTCACCACACCACGGGCAGGTGCGACGGGCTGCGCGTCGTGCCGCCGAGCTGCCAGTCGATCGGTGCGCCGGGGTCGGCGAGGCGCAGACCGGGGAGGGCGGTGGCCAGGCGGTGGAGCGCCTCGCACATCTCCAGGCGGATCCGCCAGGCGCCCAGGCAGTAGTGCGGGCCGGCGCTGAAGGCGAGGGTGGGGGCGGCGAGCGGGGCGGCGAGGTCGGCGTCGAGGCCCCCGTCCGGGAAGACGGCGCCGTCGCGGTTGGCGCTGTTGAGGCTGACGGCGACCACCGCGCCGGCCGGGATCGGCACCCCGCCGAGCTCGACCGCCTCGACGGCGCGCCGGGTCGTGGCGTCGTCGTCGCCGAGGGGGATGTGGTGCAGGAGCCGCTCGGTGGCGCGTTCGGCGACGGCGGGGTCGGCGAGGCGGGGCCAGCAGGCGGGGCGGTCGCCGAGGAGGTGGACGAAGGCGTTGCCGAGGGCGCCGGTGATGCTCTCGTTGCCGCTGCCCGCCAGGCCGCAGACCAGGTAGACGAGCCAGGTCTCGGGGATGCCGCCGTCCTCGTCGGCGGCGCGGACCAGGCTGCTGACCAGGTCGTCGCCGGGTGCGCGGCGCCGCCGGGCGATCAAATCGGCGGCGTAGGAGGTGAATTCGTCCATTACGGAGTCGTTCCGCTGATCGCCCTCGGCCAGGAGGGCCAGGGACCAGCGGTGCAGCCGGGTCTCGTCGACGCCCTCCAGGGCCATCAGCCGACTGGTGACGGCGAACGGCACGGGCCGGGTGAAGGCGGCGACCAGGTCGGCCGGCGACCCGCCCGCCGCCTGGTCGTCCACCGCGCGTTGGACGGCCTCGGCGACCCACGGACGCCAGGATTCGACGGCGCGCGGGGTGAAGGCGCGCTGGACGGTGAGGCGCAGCCGGCGGTGGTCGGCGCCGTTCAGGTTGAAGATCGACGCCGGGTTGCCGGTCGCCTCGGCGGTGCGGCCGTCGCTGCCGACGGCGTTCAGGTCGTCGCGGGTGAAGCGCGGGTCGCTCAGCACCTTGCGGACGTCGTGGTAGCGGGTGACCAGCCAGGCGGGGGTGCCGTCGGCGAGGGTGGTCGGCCGGGGCGGCAGGGCGGGGGCGAAGGTGAGCCGGTGGAGCGGGGGGAGGGCGGGGCCAGTGGCGGTGGAAGTGATGGGAGCCTCCAGGTCCGGGTTTCTCCCAAATATGACGTACACGGAGATTCGGGGCCATTGACGCGCGGCGACGGCGCGCCCGCTCCGCACCC